>JBOICR010000279.1:0-6835 GCA_050740195.1 Nevskiaceae bacterium
GTTTTGGATACACCAGGCACGACATCTCGAGCTCGAGCCAGGTCCAGGCGTGGAACATGCCGAGCGGAAACTCGGTGGACACCGCGAACACGCGCGCCGGCAGCCAGCCGCGCCGCTCGGCCGTAACCGGCAGCTTCAGCGCCGCGAAAGTTTCCGAGGCGACGTCGGCGGTGGTGGCGACGGTGGCACGCGGCCAGCCGACCGACACGCTGTAGCGCTGGCGCCGCGCCGGATTGTGGACGTGGACCTCGAAGTGCGCGACCTCGCCGGCGAACACCGGCTCGACCGGACCCGACCGCACCTCGACGTTCACCAGGTTGCCGTGGGTGTGATGCATCGCGACCAGGCCGAGCCCGATCAGCAGGAAGGTCAGCGCGAACGCCATGTTGTTGGAGTAGTTCATCGCCGCCAGCAGCATCACCATCGACAGGAAGGCGAAGCCGTAACCGAAGCGCGTCGGCAGGATGTAGACGCGGTGACGCGGCACCGGCACGGGACCGGGCTGGCGCTTGACCCGCGCCATCACCCACGCGTCGATGCGCTCCTGCGCCCAGCGGATCGGGTGCAGCAGGATTTTGAGAAGCAGCCAGAGACGCATGGGGTCGGAGTCGATTGATTATGCGCGCTGCCGGCAAGGCGGGGTGCTGGAGGTCGACATAATCAATCGACTCTGACCCGATTGATTACGGGATCGCGACCGCCGCGAGGATTTCCTCGGCGGTCGGCGCGCCGGCTTCGCGCTCCGCCGTCGCCAGCAGCCTGTGGCCGACCACGGCCGGGAACACGGCCTGGACGTCCTCGGGAATCACGCCGGTGCGCCCGTCGAGCAGCGCCCACGCCTGGGCGGCGCGACGGATGGAAAGGCCGGCTCGCGGCGACAACCCCATGCGCAGGCCGACGTGCTCGCGCGTGTAGCGCACCAGCGCGAGCACGTACTCGAGCAGCGCCGCTGTCGCCTTCACCGCGTTGACCTGCGCCTGCAGCGCGCTCAGGTCCTTCGGCTGCAGCGCCGGCTGGATCTCCGGCAGCAGCTCGCGCCGGTCGCGCTCGGCGAGCAGCGTCCGCTCGGCGTCCGGCGGCGGATAGCCCAGCCCGATGCGCATCATGAAGCGGTCGAGCTGCGATTCCGGCAGCGGGAACGTGCCGATCTGGTAAGCCGGGTTCTGCGTGGCGATGACGAAGAACGGGTCTGGCAGGGGGCGCGTCTCCCCCTCGGATGTGACCTGGCGTTCCTCCATGGCCTCCAGCAGAGCCGACTGCGTCTTCGGGCTGGCGCGGTTGACCTCGTCCGCAAGGACAAGCTGCGCGAAAATAGGCCCAGGATGAAAGCGGAAGACTCCCGATTGCTGCTCGAAAATGGACACCCCAAGGATGTCTGCCGGCAGCAGGTCGCTGGTGAACTGCACTCGCTGAAACTTGAGTCCGAGCACGCGGGCCAGCGCCAGCGCCAGCGTCGTCTTGCCGACCCCGGGGATGTCCTCGATCAGCAGATGGCCGCGCGCCAGCAGGCAGGCCAGCGCCAGCCTGATCTGCCGGGACTTGCCGAGGATGATGCGATCCAGCGCCCCAAGTGCCTGATTCAGACCGGGATTCACTTTGTTCTTGGCGGAAGGAACGGCGGAGTCGCAGTGTAGCCCGCCGCCGGGGACTTTTGTCCAATTGTCGCGGTGCAGCAAGTAGGTCAGTATGGGTCCCCAGAACCTGACCTCTGTCAGGGATTTGGAGTGGCTGTGGATCGGATCTCCCGCGAATGCCAGTACGCCATGGATCACGCCACGGACCACCGGACCTGGCACGCCGCAGCGGAAGAACTCGACCGGCGCGAAGGCCTCGACGAGTGGAAGCAGGACGAAACCTCCGACCTTTATGACTGGCGCCTGGTCCGCTCGCGCCTGCGCCAGCTGCGCCAGTACCGCACCGACCAGGACACCAAGCGCCTGGTCCATCACCTGCGTCAGGGCCTGCACTGGAACCTCGGCAACACCGGCAATCCCGCGCTGTACGGCTTCGCCCGCGTCGGCACCAAGGCGCTGATCCACGAGTACGTCGCCGAAGTCGTCGCGGCCCTCAACGAGCTGTGCGACGCCGAGTCGGCGGGTTTCTCGAGCGCCGACAAGCTCAAGTTCTTCCACGAAGTCGCGCTGTCGTACGGCCGCTCCTCGCTGATGCTGTCGGGCGGAGCAACGCTCGGGCTGTTCCACGTCGGCGTGGTGAAGGCGCTGTTCCGCGAGGACCTCGTGCCGCAGGTCGTGTCGGGCTCGAGTGCCGGCTCGGTGGTCGCGGCGACGATGGGCACGCGCTCGCCCGAGGAGATGCACGGGCTGCTCGAAACCGAGAACGCGTACTACAACTTCTGGCGCGTGCTGCCGGCGCGGCAGATGTGGGAGCGCGGCTCGGTGATGGACCAGGCGCAGCTGCGCAAGGCGATCGCCAAGAACGTGCGCGACCTGACCTTCGAGGAGGCCTACAAGCTGTCGGGCATCGTCGTGAACATCACGGTCTCGCCGGCCGGCAGCAACCAGCCGCCGCGCCTGCTGAACTACCTGACCTTCCCGTACCTGTGCCTGCGCGAGGCCGCGCTGGCCTCGTGCGCGGTGCCGCTGCTGTTCCCGCCGGTCATGCTGATGACCAAGGACGAGAACGAGGAGCGCGTGCCGTTCATGCCGCTGCTGAAGTGGAACGACGGTTCGCTGAAGAGCGACCTGCCGGTCATGCGCATGCGACGCCTGCACAACGTCAACCACTTCATCGTCAGCCAGACCAACCCGCACGTCATCCCGTTCATGACGAAGAAGGGCGAAGAGGAGCGCGGCGTGCTGCATTCGGCGCGCACCTTCGCGTTTTCGACCGGCCGCAACCTGGCCAAGGGCGTCATCGACCTGGCCAAGGGCGTGATGCCGCATGGCGGCGCGCACCGCCAGCTCGACGTCGCTTCGTCGATCCTGGCCCAGGAGTACCGCGGCAACATCACGATCTTCCCGCAGCGCAGCCTGTGGCGTTTCGCGCGGATCGCGACGAACCCGAGCCTGGCCGACGTCGAGCGCTTCATCCTCGAAGGCGAGCGCGCGACCTGGCAGCGCATGTCGATGGTCCGCAACCAGGTGCTGATCGGACAGACGCTGGACCGCTGCGTCGAGCGGCTCGAGCGCCTGCACCTGCCGGCCGAGCGCCGCGCGCTGCCTGGCAAGCCCGGCCTGCGGATCGTCCGCAGCCGCTGAGCCCGACGTTGGTCCCATTGTGGGCGCGCCCGTCGGCGCGATAGATTCCGGGGCCATGTCAAAACTGACCGATAGCCCCGCCTGGCGCGCGCTGGCGCGCCACGCCGGGCAGCAGAAGACCGTCGCGCTGCCCGACCTGTTCGAAAAGGACCCGCTGCGCTCCGAGCGGTTGTCGTGCGAGGCGGCCGGGCTCTACCTCGACTGCTCGAAGCAGAACGTCGGCCGCGAGACGCTGGACTTGCTGATGCGCCTGGCCGAGGCCCGCGGCCTGTCGCGCGCGATCGAGCGCATGTTCGCGGGCGAAATCGTCAACGTCACCGAGAAGCGCGCCGCGCTGCACGTGGCGCTGCGCAACGTCTCGGGCCGCGCGGTCATGAGCGGCGGCCGCGACGTAATGCGCGAAGTGCTGGCGGTGCTCGACCGGCTGACGCGCTTCACCGATGAGGTGCGGGCCGGGCGCTGGCTCGGCTGGACCGGCGAGCGCATCACCGACGTCGTCAGCATCGGCATCGGCGGTTCGGACCTGGGTCCGCGTTTCGCCTGTGACGCGCTGTCGCCGTACGCCGACGGCCCGCGTACGCATTTCATCTCGAACGTCGACGGCGGCCCGGTGGCGGCGCTGCTGCAGCGGCTGAATCCGGCGCAGACGCTGGTCGTCGTGACGTCGAAGACTTTCACGACGCAGGAAACCCTGCTGAACGCGCACGCCGTGCACCGCTGGCTCAGCGATGCCGGCGGCAGGCAAGCCGTCGCGCGGCAGTTCGTCGCGGTCACGGCCAAGCCCGACGAGGCGGCGGCATTCGGCGTCGCGCCGGAGCAGACCTTCGGGTTCTGGGACTGGGTGGGCGGGCGTTACTCGCTGTGGTCGGCGGTCGGCCTGCCGATCATGTTCGCGATCGGCGCGGCCCGTTTCCGCGAGCTGCTTGCGGGCGCGCACGCGATGGACGAGCACTTCCGGCTCGGCGAGGCGTCGCGCAACCTGCCCGTGCTGCTCGGCCTGATCGGGGTGTGGAACACGAGCTTCCTCGGTTACCCCAGCCAGGTGATGGCGCCGTACTTCCAGCGCCTGCAGCTGTTCACGCCGTGGCTGCAGCAGCTGGAGATGGAGTCCAACGGCAAGGGCGTGGACGTCGACGGGCATCCGATCGATTACGCCACGACGCCGGTGCTGTGGGGCGACGTCGGCACCAACACCCAGCACGCGTATTTCCAGATGCTGCACCAGGGCCCGACGGTGCATCCGGTCGATTTCATCCTGGTGCTCGAGGCCGGCCATGCGCTGGCCGAGCAGCACGCGGTGCTGCTGGCCAATGGCCTGGCGCAGGCGGCGGCGCTGCTGCGCGGCAAGGGCGTCGAACGCGTGCGCGAGGAACTGGAGTCGCGGTCCGGCGCCGAGCTCGATGCCACCCTCGCGCACCGCGTCTATCGCGGCAGCCGCCCGAGCAATACGCTGCTGCTGCCGCGGCTGGACCCTTACCATCTCGGCGCGCTGATGGCGCTGTACGAGCATCGCGCCTACGTGCAGGGCGTGTTGTGGAACATCAACTCGTTCGACCAGTTCGGCGTGCAGCTCGGCAAGCAGGCGGCCGAGCGCGTGCAGCAGGCGATGAAGAAGGGCGACTTCGGCCCGCACGACAAGCGGCTCGACTCGTCGACGCGCAGGCTGATCGCGCGCATTCGCGGCCCGCGGAAATAGCCGGGCGGAGCGGGCGCGCGCCTCGCTGCCGACGAGCCGTCGTGGGTCGCTCGGACCGCCCGCCGCCCGAGCCGCTCGTTCAGCGATGCTGCGCGAGCGCCCACTCCACGTGCTCGCGCACGAGCGGATCGGGATGCTGGGCCCGCAACCTCAGGGCCGAGAGGACCTCCGGCGAGGTCGGCGCGTTGCCGAGCGCGACCGCCACGTTGCGCAGCCAGCCGGTGTAGGTGGCGCGGCGCAGCGCCATGCCTTCGGTGTGGGCCAGCCACTCTGTTTCGCTCCAGGCGAACAGCTCGGTCAGCTTCGGGTGGTCGAACCCGTGGCGCGCGGCGAAATCCTTCTCGCTGCTGAGCTTTGCGTATTTGTTCCAGGGGCAGGCCAGCTGGCAGTCGTCGCAGCCGAAAATGCGGTTGCCGATGGCGCGGCGGAATTCCAGCGGGATCGCGCCGCGGTTCTCGATCGTGAGGTACGAGATGCAGCGGCGTGCATCGAGCCGGTACGGCGCGACGATCGCGCCGGTCGGGCAGGCGTCGAGGCAGGCGCGGCAACTGCCGCAGTGGTTGCGCGGCGCCGCTGCGGCGTCGGGCTCGAGCGGCAGATCGCAGTAGATCTCGCCGAGCAGGAAGAAAGAACCCGCGCTGCGGCTCATGACCAGCGTGTTCTTGCCGATCCAGCCGAGGCGCGCGTTGCGCGCCAGCGCCTTTTCGAAGACCGGCGCGCTGTCGGTCAGCACGCGGTAGCCGAACGGGCCGAGTTCGCGGCGCATCCGCTCGGCGAGCTGCTTGAGCCGCTGGCGCAGCACCCGGTGGTAGTCGCGCCCCAGCGCGTAGCGCGCGATGTAGGCGCGGGCGCGGTCCTTCAGCACCGCGCGCGCATCTGCCGCCGCCGGCGTGCAATCCATCCGCGCCGAAATGACCGTGATGGTGCCGGGGCGCAGACGGTGCGGCGACGCACGCTGCGCCGCCGAGCGAGCCATGTACGCCATCGACCCGTGGAAGTCTTCCCGCAGCCACTGCGCGAGGTGCGCGGCGTCCGCGTCGAGCACGAGGCGCGAGACGCCGACGTCGGCGAAGCCGGCGTCGCGGCCCCATGCGCGAAGCTGGTCTGTGAGGGTCGCCACTTATACTGTGGGCATGAGGGCCCAAGAAAGGAAAGTCCTGGAGCGATTCTACTCATCGGCCCAGGTGCGCGAGCTGGATCGGCGTGCGATCGCGGGCGGTATCGCCGGGCACGCGCTGATGCAGCGCGCCGCCGCAGCGGCGTGGCGCGAGCTGCTGCGCCGCTGGCCGAAAGCGCGGCGCATCTCGGTTCTGTGTGGCCCCGGCAACAACGGCGGTGACGGGTACGAGCTCGCGCGGCTGGCACTGGCGGCCGGGCTCGACGTCGAGCTGTTCCAGGTCGGCGCTGCGCCGAAATCGGGGGACGCGGCGGCGGCACGCAAGGCGTGGCTCGCCGGCGGCGGCCAGGCGCGCGACTACGCCGGCGAAGCGCCGGGCGGTGAAGTCATCGTCGACGGCATCTTCGGTATCGGTCTCGCCCGCGCGCCCGAAGGCGCCGCGCAGGCCGCGATCCTCGCGATCAACGCAGCGCACGGGCGCGGCGCCGGGGTGCTCGCGCTCGACGTGCCGAGCGGGCTCGACGCCGATCGCGGCGCCGCGCCGGGCGACGCAGTTCGCGCGGACCTGACCGTCGGCTTCATCGGCGCCAAGGCCGGATTGCACACGGCGGAAGGCCCCGATTTCGCCGGCGAGGTGGTGGTCGACAGCCTGGACGTTCCGGACAGCGTCTATCGCGGCGTCGACGGCTGCGCCGAAGCGCTGCGGCCCGACATGCTCGCCGCGCTGCTGCCGCGACGCGCGCGCACCGCGCACAAGGGCGACATGGGGCACGTGCTGCTGGTCGGCGGCGAGCAGGGCATGGC
>JBOICR010000280.1:0-8567 GCA_050740195.1 Nevskiaceae bacterium
CGCCGGGCCACCGGCTCGAGGAAATCCGCGAGCAGCTGCGCAAGGTGCTGGCCGACCCGGCGATGACGGTGGTCGAGGTCAACCGCCGCACGCCGGCGCGGATGAAGCACTTCAACACGCCGACCACAGTGTTCTTCAGCCAGGACGCGGCGCGCGACTTCACGCGCATGGAGCTCGTGTCGTCGGACCGCCCCGGCCTGCTGTCGCTGGTCGGGCGCGTGTTCCACCGCCGCGGCATCCTGCTCGAGGCCGCCAAGATCAACACCGTCGGCGAGCGCGCCGAGGACGTGTTCTTCATCACCGACCGCCAGCACCGGCCGATCACCGACGAGGCGGCCCTGAACGAGCTGCGCGAAGTGCTGATGCGCACGCTGCACCGCGGCGAGTTCGTCGCCGAAGATTTCCAGCTGACCTCGGCGGCCTGAGCCCATGCACGAAAAACTGAGGGAAACGATCGAAGCCGCCTGGGAGCGGCGCGATCAGCTCGACCGCAAGGACCGCGCGGTGCGCGAAGCGGTCGAGCAGGCCGTCGACCTGCTCGATGGCGGCGCGGTGCGCGTAGCCGAGCCGGTGAACGGCCGCTGGCATCTCAACGAGTGGCTGAAGAAGACCGTGCTGCTGTACTTCCGGCTGCACGACAACAGCGTGATCGAACTCGGCCGGCTGCACGGCTATGACAAAGTGCCGCTGAAGTACTCGACCTATGACTCGGTGCGTTTCGCCAACCAGAACGTGCGCGTGGTGCCGCCGGCGACCGTGCGGCGCGGCGCTTACATCGGGCCCGGCGCGATCCTGATGCCGTCGTACGTCAACATCGGCGCCTGGGTCGGCCCCGGCACGATGGTGGACACCTGGGCCACGGTCGGCTCATGCGCGCAGATCGGCGCCAACGTGCACCTGTCGGGTGGCGCCGGCATCGGCGGCGTGCTCGAGCCGTTGCAGGCGAGCCCGACCATCATCGAGGACGACTGCTTCATCGGCGCGCGCTCCGAGATCGTCGAAGGCGTCGTCGTCGGCAAGGGCGCCGTCATCTCGATGGGCGTGTTCATCGGCCAAAGCACGCCGATCCACGACCGCGAAACCGGACAGACCTCTTACGGCCGCGTGCCGCCCGGCGCGGTCGTGGTCGCCGGCTCGCTGCCGCGCGACGGCGGCACGTACAGCCTGAACTGCGCCGTCATCGTCAAAAAAGTCGACGAGCAGACGCGCAAGAAAGTCGGGATCAACGCGCTGCTGCGGGACCTGTAGCGGACAGGCTCGACGCCACCGGTTGCGCTTCGCACCGGTTGCGACCCGCTTTCTTCGCGCGGTACAGCGCCTGGTCGGCGCACTCGAGCAGGATCTCGACGCCGACCAGCGGGTCGGCCGGATCGGCCCAGGATGCGCCGACGCTCACCGTCACCACGCCGGCCGGGTTCTGCGCGTGCGCGATGCCGAGGCCCTCGATCAACTCGCGCACGGATTCGCCGACGCGGGCGACGTTGTCGCCGGCGACGCCGTACAGCACCGCGAGAAATTCCTCGCCGCCGTAACGCGCGACCAGGTCCATCGGCCGGCGCAGGCGGTGGTGCAAGGCCATCGCCACCTCGCCCAGGCAGCCGTCGCCGGCCGGATGACCGTAGTGGTCGTTGAATTTCTTGAAGTGGTCGACGTCGAGCAGCAGCACCGCCAATGGCCGGTGCTCGCGCGCGGCCAGCCGCCAGGCGCGATGCAAGTGGTCCATCGCCGCGCGCCGGTTGTACAGGTAGGTCAGCGGGGCGTGCATCGCGCGGAATTTCATGATCGCGCCGGTCAGGAAGTTCGCGCGGCGCGACCATTCGAGCGAGTACGCGCCGATCCAGCCGATCAGGGCGATCGCGTACAGGTAAAGCCCCTGCTCCGCCGTCTCGCGGTCCGGCAGGTCCAGCATCACGCGCGCAACGAGATAAGCCGAGGCCACGGCAAAGGTGCCCAGCGTCGCCTGGTAGAAGCGCAAGCCGCTCAGGAAGATGACGAACACCATGACCGCCAGCAGCGCCTCGTACGGCAGCGCGGACCCCATGCGCGCCGAGATCAGGATGGCAGCGCCGGTCGCGCTCATGACGATCACGACCGCAACCGCGCCGATGCGCTCCAGCCAGCGCCCGGGCATCGGCGCGTAGCTGGCCGCCAGCATCAGCGCGATCGCCGGGGTGATGACGAAAACCCGCAGCGCCACGGTCCAATGCCAGATTTCCTGCGGCAGCTGATAGACGTCGCGCAACGCGAACAGCAGGAACAGGACGGCGCCGGCCAGCAGCGCGATGCGGGTCTGGACGAGCTGGCGCCGCACGTGATGCTCGCGGAATTCGTGCTCGAGCTCCGGCACGAACCTCAGCCACGGAAAGCCGCGGTGCCACTGCGCCGCGTGCGGAGAGAACGCCGCCTCCTCGAACGCGTCCATGCGTTACGCGATTCGCCCGGTGCGCTCGGCGGCCATGGCGCTATCCTATACTTCCGCGCGCGCCTTCCGCGCCCGAACATCGCCCGCACCTTGCCCGACTCGACACTGGCCCTCACCGAGAGCCTGATCGCCCGCCGCTCGCTGACACCGGACGACGCCGGCTGCTGCGAGCTGATCGGCGCGCGGCTCGGCAAGATCGGTTTCAAGCTCGAGTTCCTCAACGCCGATGGCGTCACCAACCTTTGGGCGACCCGTGGCGCTGGCGCACCGGTTGTGGTGCTGGCCGGCCACACCGACATCGTCCCGCCCGGTCCGCGCGAGGCCTGGAGCTCGGATCCGTTCCAGCCGACGCGTCGCGACGGCCGCCTGTTCGGCCGCGGCGCGGCCGACATGAAGAGCGGGCTCGCCGCCATGGTGTGCGCAGTCGAGCGGCTGCTGGCGCGCGCCGCGCCGAAAGGCACGCTGGCGTTCCTGGTCACCAGCGACGAGGAGGGCCCATGCCGGTTCGGCACGCGCTACGTCGCCGAGAAACTGCGCGAGCGCGGCGTGAAACCCGATTACGCGATCGTCGGCGAGGCCACTGCCGCGGACCAGCTCGGCGACCGCATTGTCGTCGGCCGTCGCGGCTCGCTCGGCTGCGACCTCACGGTGCACGGCAAGCAGGGCCACGTCGCCTATCCGCTGCAGGCGGACAACCCGATCCACCGCCTCGCGCCGGCGCTGGCCGAGTTGATGGCGATCCAGTGGGACGCCGGCAACGCGCACTTTCCGCCGACCTCGTTCCAGGTGTCGAACCTGCGCTCCGGCACCGGCGCCAACAACGTGATCCCGGGAAGCGCCGAGTGCGTGTTCAATTTCCGCTACTCGACGGCCAGCACCGCCGACGCGCTGCGCGCGCGCGTGACCGAAGTGCTCGGCCGCCACCTGCCGAAGTACGAAGCGCGCTGGTGGCACAGCGGCGAGCCCTACTACACCGGTACCGGCGCGCTGGTGGACGCCGCGCGCGCCGCGATCGGCGAAGTCACGGGCCTGACGCCGGCGCTGTTCACCGGCGGCGGCACCTCCGACGGGCGCTTCCTCGCGCCGCTCGGCGCGCAGGTGGTCGAGATCGGCCCCGTCAACGCCTCCATTCACCAGGTCGACGAGCACGTGCGCATCGATGCCCTGGAGCGGCTGTCGCGCATCTACGAGCGGCTGCTCGAGCGCCTGACTCAATGAAGTTCGAGCCGCACTGGCCGCTGCGCCACGCCAACGTGCAGTCGGCGCTGGCTTCGTGGAAGCCGCGCAACTGGCCGCGCCGCGGCCACCGCATGGCCCGCGCCGCGCGACAGCACCTGCTCGACGCCGGCGACGGCGTGCGATTGATGGGCATGCACTCGGCGCAGCCGCGCGGCCACGCGCCGAAAGGTCTTGCCGTTCTGATCCACGGCTGGGAGGGCTCGCACGACTCCGCCTACCTGTTTTCGCTGGCGTGCACGCTGTACGACGCCGGCTACAACGTGTTCCGGCTCAACCTGCGCGATCACGGGGGTACCCACGCGCTGAACCAGGAGCTGTTCCACTCCGCGCGCCTGCGCGAGGTGCTGGGCGCGATCAAGGCGGTCGAGCGGCTCGACCCGACGCGGCCGCTGTTCGTGGTCGGCTTCTCGCTCGGCGGCAACTTCGCGCTGCGGATCGGCATGCGCGGCGCCGAACTCGACCTGCATCCGGAACTGTCGATCGGCATCTGCCCCTCGATCAACCCGGGTGCGACGCTCAAGGCGCTCGACGATGGCCCGCGCCTGTTCCACACCTACTTCATCAAGAAGTGGCGCACCACGCTGCAAGCCAAGGCTTCGGCGTGGCCGCAGCGCTACGATTTTTCCGAGCAGATGGCGATGGACAACTTCATCGCGATCACGCGGCAGTTCGTCGAGCGCTACACCGAGTACGGCACGCTCGAGAAATACCTCGCGGCCTACACGCTGACGCCGGACCTGCTTGGTGCATCGAAGGCGCCTCTGGCGATCATCACGGCGCAGGACGATCCGGTCGTGCCGTTCGTGGACTTCGGCGGCCTCGCCGACCGCCCCGGCCTGCGCTTCCTTGCGCCGAAATACGGCGGCCATTGCGGTTTCGTCGAGAACCTGCGCTTGCGCAGCTGGGCGGAGCGCCGCGTGCTGGAGCTGTTCGAAGCCCATCGCTGATTGCCGGTCGCGGCACGCGCACAGCCGGAAGCGGCATGAGCGAAGGCCCGCGCGGCCTGTTTTCTCCGGAGAATTCTCCGGCGCGATTCCTGCGTTGTCGATGGCATGGACTCGCCACGCCGCCGCCGCATCGCATGGACGCTCGCCGCCCTCGTTCTCGCCGGCGCGGCCGCGACCGACACCGGCGCGACGTCTGGCCCCGCTGCGGCTCGCCGGGCGCTGCGGGCCATCACGCAGTGGGTCTGCGTCCCGCCCGCGGCGCCGCTGCCGGCGGCGGCACCGCTGGTCACGATCGGCGTGCGGAGCTGACCGTGCCGGAGCCGGCGTGCCCCCTGCCGCTGCCGGCGCGGACCGGACCCGCCCTGCGGCCCGATTCTCCTCCCCGAGCGGCGCGGCGGCGGCTGGCGCGAAAGTTGCTCCATTGCGCACCGGGAGAGTGCTTGACCAAAGGAGCCAGCAAATGAGCAAATCCATCGCGATGACGCTGTTGGCGGCAACCGCCGCTGCCGCGCTTGCGGGACCGCCGGCGCACGCCGGCGCCTGCAACCGCACCACCGAGGTCGCCGGGTACGCCTGCCAGAACGAAGCCAAGGACGACTACTGGACCGCCGTCGGCCGCTGCGCCAACGTGGCAAACAACGGCGCGCGCAGCCGCTGCCTCGCCGACGCCAGGGAGCAGCTCGCCGAGGCGCGCGAGGAGTGCGGCGAACAGGCCGACGCGCGCGACGCGTTGTGCGCGGCGCTCGGCCAGGCGCCGTACGACCCTGCGATCCGGCGGCAGGACTTCCTGACGCCGCAGCAGACCGCGCAGCGACCGAACCCGTACTTGCCACTGGTTCCGGGGTCCGAGCGCGTCTATCGCAGCGACGACGAGATCATCACGGTGGCCGTGACCGGCGAAACCCGCGAGATCCTCGGCGTCGAGGTCATCGTCGTGCGCGATATCGTGACCACCCTGGACGGCACCCTGGTCGAGGACACCGAGGACTGGTTCGCCCAGGACGTCGCCGGCAACGTCTGGTACTTCGGCGAGATCGCGCAGAACTTCGAGGACGGCCGCCTCACCGACGTCGAGGGCTCGTGGACGGCCGGCGTCGAGCGCGCCAAACCCGGCATCGTGATGCCGGCGGCTCCGGCGACGGGCCTGACCTACCGCCAGGAGTTCGACCTCGGCAACGCCGAGGACGCAGCGCGCGTGCTCGCGACCCACGCCAGCCAGGCCACGCCGGCGGCGGCGTGCACGGCAAGTTGCCTCGTGACCGCAGACTTCACGCCGCTCGAACCCGGACACCTCGAGCACAAGTACTACGCGCCGGGCGTCGGGCTGATCCTGGAGCTCAACCCGGACAGCGGCGAGCGCACCGAGTTGGTGTCCCGCCGCTGAGGGCGGGACGGCGGCGCGGGCCATTCGAATCCCCCGGCCCGCGCCGTTTTTTTTCAGTCGCGCTCGAGGTACAGGATCACGCGCACGGTCTTGTCGACTTCCGCCGCCGGCACGTAGCCGATGGCGTGCCGGTCGGCCGCGACGTAGCGCCGCACGGCCGCGGTCGACGCCAGCGTCGCCGGCGGCATCACGCCGTCGAAGTAGCGCCGGTTCCAGTAGTCGGCCAGCCGCGCCTCGGTCTGGCGCAGCACGCGCTGCGAAAACTGCGCGCGCTGCGGCAGGCCCGAGGCCAGGTTCAGCGGCACGATCTCCTCGCCGTTGTCCCAGTGCCGCTTGCGGCGCAAATAGATCTGCGCAAGATCGTCCACGGTCAACTCGGCGCCGCGCGCCGGGTGCACGATCACCGCCACGCGGGTGTCGTCCTGCGCGCTGACCGGCGCCGCAGCGAGCGCGCCGCATAGCCCCGCGGCCAGCGACACTCCGAGCAGCCCCGCGCGCATGGGCGTCAGAACAGGTACGACAGCGACATGCGCGCGCCGGGCTCGCCGAAGCGACCGGCTTCGTTGGCGAACATGTAGTCGGCCTTGAACCGGACCGACGGCAGCGGCGCCCACACCAGGCCGGCCACCGCGAAGCGTGCCGTCGGCAGGTCGGCCGGCAGCGACAGGCCCTCGACGCGAACGACCCCATAGAAGCCGGAGCCGATCTCCACCGCGGCCTGCGCGTAGGCGCCGTACACGGCCCCTGCGGTGCGGCTGCCCTCGCCCGCCAGCGCCTCCGCGCTGACTTCCACGCGGCGGTGCGGCTGCCACAGCAGGTCGACGCCGCCGAGGTGGTGCCAGCGCGAACCCGCAGGACGCGAGGCGTAGTACGAGAGCCCCGCCGTCCAGCCGTCGAGGCTGGCCCACTCGACGCGCGCGCCGGCGCTGTCCTCGGCAAAACCCTCGTCCGCATCCACGGCGATGGGGTCTACCAGCGAGGCGTACAGCGCGTACGACAGCGCGCCACCGCGCGGAAATAGCGAACCGTGCAGCGAGGCGCCGGAGACGGTGTCGTCGAACACGTTCTCGATCAGAACCGGCTCCGAGGTCGTCCAGGTCAGCGGCTCGATGTGCGCCTGGTTCCAGCGCCCGATTGGCGTCAGAAACTTGCCGAGCCGCAGGTTCAGCGGATCGTTGAACCCAAGATCCACGTAGCCGCGCTCCAGCGCGATCTCGTCGATCAGGACTTCCAGGTCGGTGAACAGGCGCAAGAAGCGCACGGGCTCGTAGAACACGAACAGGTGGCCTTCGGCCTCGCTGTAGTAGTCGTCGCCTTCCAGGTCTTCGGCGTCCGCAGCCAGGTAGCCGCCGAGGGTCAGGCCGGTGTTGCCGACCGTGAAGCCGCGGCCTGCCGGGTTTGGCACGGTTTCGCCAGATTCGGCATGCACGGCGCGGCCGGGTTCGACAGCCGGTGCCGCCATCGGCAGCCAGAATGCCGCCAGCGCCATCCAAAAGGCACGATGTATGCTCATAAATACTCCAGCCGGCACGCTGCAGCGCGGCGCCGGTACCTGAATTTCGCGAACGGGCGAGTTCCCATGAGGGAGTTATCCGCAAGATTCATGCGCGAACCGCAGCGAGGGACTATCTAGTGAGCACGCTGACGGCGTCAACCGGCGGCGCGCAGCCGGCTGCCCCGCCAAAAGTGTTCTCGCTGCGCGCCAAGCTGGTGCTGCTGGCCGCGGGTCTCGTGCTGGTGCCGGCCGCGGTGTACGGCGTGATCTCGCTGTCGAGCAGCCGCGCAGCGCTGACCCAGGTCATCGGCCGGCAGCTGGTCGAGGAAGCACGCAGCGGCGCCGACCGCCTCGCCGGCGTGCTGCGCTCCGATCACGAGCGGCTGCGCGGCCTCGCCGCGCAGGACGTGATGCGCGAGATCCGCATCGCCGACCTCGACAAGCGCATTGCCGGATTGCTGATGTCCGTGCAGCGCGGCTGCGAAGCCTGCGTGGGCCTCGCCGTGCTCGACGCCGGCGGCCGCGTGGTCGCCGCCAGCCAACCGGGCTGGCTCGGCAAGACCGCCGACACCCTGCCCGGCGGCAGCGGCGCCGGCGGCCTGATCGAGGGGCCGTTGCGCAACACCGGCGTGCCGGCGGCGCTGCTGCGCTTCACCGTGCCGGTGCCCGACCCCGACCGGCGCGACGCGTCGCTCGGCTGGCTGATCGCGCTGATGGACTGGGACCGCGAGCTGGCCGTGCTCGCGCACGAGCGCCAGAGCCTGCTGTCGGTCGGGCTCGACGTCGAAGTGCTGGCGGTCGATGCCGCCGGCGTGATGATCGGCGGCGCCGGCCGCGAGGCCGGGCCGTGGCGGCTCGGCGATCGAGTCTCGGTCGACGACGAAACCGATGCCGGTGAAGGCCACCTCGACGGGGCGGCCGGCATGCTGCTCGGGCGTGCGCCGCTCGGCCCGGGCCTGCCGCGCTGGAGCGTGGTCGTCGCCACACCGCTGGCCGAAGCGCATGCGCCGGCGCGCCGCATGGCGCAGCAGCTGGCGACCGCGCTCGCCGCGACGCTGGTGGTCGCGTTGGCGCTGGCGC
>JBOICR010000281.1:0-6313 GCA_050740195.1 Nevskiaceae bacterium
CCACAGCAGCAGGAATTCCCCAGTCCACAGCAGGTCGATCTGCGCCAGCGACAGCCGCAGGGGCCCGCCCGCGGTATCGAGCACGGCCTGGTCGGCACCGAGCTCGCGCAACAGCACGTGCTGAACGCCGCCGCGTCCGCTCGACAGCGTCAGGATCGACGGACGGTTCAGCCGGCGCAGGTCGTCCCAGCCGCCGAGGCTCTTGTAGCAGCCGATCTGCTCGCGGGCGAGCGCCTGGCAGACGTTCTCGCCGGCCCGGACCTGCGGATTTGCGCTCCACACGGCCAGCAGCCGCGACAACACGACCGGCAGCGGCTGCGCGGCGCGCAACAGCGAGTCCAGCGTCGGCGGCGGGGCCGGCTCGGGCATTGCCGCAACGGCGACGGGCGTGGGCTCCGCAACGGCCGGCGCGGGCGACGCGACCGCGACCGCGACCGACGGCGCCGGGCGGGTCTCGACCCACAGCCAGCCGGCGCCGACGGCGAGGATCAGCCCGACGATGGCCGCATCCGCCCAGGTCAGGCGCCGGTGGCCCGTCGGCTCCTGCACGCCGCTGACTTCGCGCGCGGCGCGATCGACGATCTCGGGTGTCACCTCGCGCGAGCCGGACGCATAGGCGCCGAGCAGCGCGCGGTCGCACAGCACGTTGATCAGGCGCGGCACGCCGCGCGCCTGCTGGTGGATGGCGACGAGCGCGCGCGGCGTGAACACCGCGCCGCTGCCGCCGGCGATGCGCAGGCGGTGGCCGACGTACTCCGCCGACTCGTGCGATTCCAGCGGGGTGAGGTGGTAGCGCGCGGTGATGCGCTGCGCCAGCTGGCGCAGGTCCGGGCGCGCCAGCAGCGCGGCGAGCTCGGGCTGGCCGACCAGCATGATGCGCAGCAGTTTTTCCTTGTCGGTCTCGAGGTTGGTCAGCAGCCGCACCTGCTCGAGCACTTCGGGCTGCAGGTTCTGCGCCTCGTCGATGATCAGCACGGTGCGCCGGCCCTGGCCGTGCGCCGCCAGCAGGTGCGTGTTGAGCGCGTCGACCAGGGTCTTCAGCGTGGCGCCGCGCCTGGGGTACTTCACGTGCAGTTCGTCGCAGATCGAGGCGACGAACTCCTGCTCGTTCTGGCGCGGGTTCAGGATCACGGCGACGTCGACGTGGTCGAGTTTCTGCGCCAGCAGCGCGCGCACCACCGTGGTCTTGCCGGTGCCGACCTCGCCGGTCAGCTGCACGAAACCGCCGTACTGGCCGGTGCCGTACAGCAGGTGCCCCAGCGCCTCCTGGTGGCGCGGGCTCATGTAGAGGTAGGCCGGATCCGGGGTGATGGAGAACGGCATCTCCCGGAGACCGAAGTAAGTCGTATACATGCGAGCGCGGAGTTTATCCGCTCTTAACCATGTCGACGTGCAGGATTCCGTCCTCGTCGTACGGGGTGCCGACCGTAACGAAGCCCAGGCCCGCGTAGAACTTCTCGAGGTGCTGCTGGGCCGAGACTTTGACCGGCTGGCCCGGATAGCGCTGCGCGCAACGCTCGAGCCCCTCGAGCATCGCCGCGCGGCCCACGCCGGTGCCGCGCGCGGCCCGGTCGACGACCACGCGACCGAGCGCGACTTCGGGCGTGCGCAGGCCCGGCGGCACCAACCGCAGGTAGGCGCGCAGCCCGGCGTCGTCCCAGCCGCACAGGTGCTCGCATTGCGGATCGCGCCCGTCCATCTCCGGGAACACGCAGTTCTGCTCGACCACGAACGCCGCGCTGCGCAGGCGCAGGAAGGCGTACAGCACGTCGGGCGTGAGCTCGGCCCAGCGGTGCCAGGTCCAGCGCAGCGGCCGGTTCACCGGCGCACCCAGCCGATCTCCGCCGCCGTGGCCGGGCCGATCACGACGTGGTCGAGGCTCAGCGGGATGGTCGCGCGCCCGGGCGCAAGCGCAATGCGCCCGCCCATCAGCTCGGCGGCGACCTGCGGGTGCAGCGGCGCGCGATCCGGCTCGGCGTAGCCCTGCGGATGCCGCGGCTGGCCGCTGGCGGGGTCGTATTTGTCGGTCGCGCCGAGCGTGTGCAGTACTTCGTGCGCGATCACGACGTTGTTGGTCTGCGTCATCGGGCGGCTGGCGAACGCATGGACGATGCCGATCAGCCCTTCCTTGAGGCCGAGGGAATGCGCCACGGCCGGGCTGCTCTGCGGGTCGTAGTACAGCACGAAGATGCGCGCATCGCCGCGCGGCCGCGGCTGCGCCGCCTCGCGACGGCTGGCGAACCAGCGCAGCCGCAGGCTCCAGCCGATGGTGCCGAACAGGCCGCGGTCGGCCGGCGGCAGCGGCGGGGCGCGGTCCGGCTCCGGCCGCAGCCAGATCGACAGCGGCTCCGTGAGGGCGACGCCGTAGCGCGGTGCCTCGCGCTGCAGGAACGACGCGATCGGCGCGAAATCCTCGCGCGTCAGCGCCTTGACGTAGTCGCGCGTCGCCGGCTGGCCGTCGAAAGCGATCGGATAGATCGACACGCGCAGCGCGTTCTCCCAGCTGGTGGTGCGCGAGCGCGTGAGCCAGGCGTCGAAGCCGACCATCGCCAGGATCGCGAGCAGCAGCGCGATCCGGATGCCCCGGCCGGTCATGCGCGCTGGAAGTCGTACAGCGTGCCGAGCCCGAGGATGCGTGTCAGCTCGTCAAGCGCACGGCGCGACTCGTCCAGCAACGCGGGATCGGCCAGCTCGGCGAGCGTCAGGCGGTCGCGGTAGTGCTTGCCGACCCACTCCTTCAGCTCGACGTACTTCGCGTCGTTCAGCCAGCACGCCGGGTTGACCGCGGCGTGCTCGGGCGCGGCCAGCACGACCCGCAGGCGCAGGCAGGCCGGCCCGCCGCCGTTCTGCATCGACTGGCGCAGGTCGAACACGTGCAGTTTCTTGATCGGGTTGGCCGGGTCGGCGACGAGGTTGTCGAGGTAGTCCGCCACCGCCGGGATCTCGCGGCATTCCTGCGCCGCGATCAGCCGCGTGGTGCCGTCCGGCGGGGACACCAGCTGGCTGTTGAACAGGTAGCTGCGCACCGCCTCCTCGACCGAGACCTGCGCCGCGTCGACCTCGACGAACACCGGCTCGGTGCCTTCGAGGTGCGCTGCCACCCACTCGCGCAGCGCCGCCTTATGCAGGTAGGCGTGCTCGTGGTACAGCAGCAGTTCGCGGTTGCCGACCGCGATCACGTCGTTGTGGAACACGCCGGAGTCGATCACCGCCGGGTTCTGCTGGACGAAGAAGGCGCGCCCGGGCTTGAGCCCGTGCGCGCGCGCGATCGCCTCGCTGGCGGCGCGGGTCTGGCGCGCCGGGTAGCGCAGCGGCGCCGGATCGGCGTCGGTGCCGCGGCCGTAGGCGTAGATCTCGAGCCCGCGCGTGCCGTAGCCCCAGCACAGGCGCGTGTGGTTGGCGGCGCCCTCGTCGCCGAAGTGCGGCGTGGACGGCAGCGGCGCGTGGTGGGCGAAGCGCCGTTCGTCCGGAAACACCGCGCGCAGGACGCGCGAGGTGATCCGTGCCTCGAGGCCGCGATGCAGTTGCGAGCACAGGTTGGCGGGCGTGAAATGCACGCGGCCGTCGGTGGTGTCGGCGCTGGCCGAGACCGTCGCGGCGTTGGCGACCCACATCGCCGAAGCCGAGCTGCACGCGGCCAGCAGGCCGGGCGTGTCGCGGCGCGCCGCGGCGAGCACGTCGGCGTCGCTGCCGCCGAAGCCCAGCCGGCGCAGCGTCGGCAGGTGTGGCCGCTCGTGCGGCGGCAGCACGCCCTGCGACAGGCCGAGGTCGTGCAGCGCCTTCATCTTGCGCAGGCCCTGCAGCGCGGCCTCGCGCGGATTGGACGGCTTGTCGGCGTTGAGCGCGGACGCGACGTTGCCGTAGGCCAGGCCCGCGTAGTTGTGGGTCGGCCCGACCAGCCCGTCGAAGTTCGCCTCGACTGTTTTCATCGTTGTGTCGCCTTGGCGTAACATCCGCGCTTTCCCTGGTGGAGCAGCACATGCGCGGACTGAAGCTCATTGTAGCGGCAGCGGCATTCCTCCCGGCGTCGTGCGCAGTGTCGCCGCCGTCCGATCCGGACGCGGCATTCCGCGCGTACGAGGAAAAGTTCGTCCGCGACCTGACGGAGTTTTACCCCGAATTCGCGATCCAGAACGGTGAATACCGTCACGCGCGGGTGGTGACCATCCCCGATGCCGCCTGGCAGGCGCGCGAGCTGGCCTTCCTCGACGAGCAGGCCGCGGCGCTGGCGCGATTCGACCCGGCGCGGCTGGATCCCCTGCTGCGCGCCGATCATGTCCAGATCGACAACTCCCTGAGGGGCTCGCGCTGGCGCGCCGAGACGCTGCGCGCCTGGGAGTGGAACCCGGCGCAGTCGGACTACAACCCGGCCAACGTGCTGGACCTGATCCTCAGCACCGAGTTCGCGCCGCTCGACGAGCGGCTGCGCATCGCGCTGGCGCGCATCGAGCAGATCCCGGCGTTCTACGCGGCGGTACACACGAACATCCGCCGGCCGACGCGCGAGCACACGCAGCTCGCGATCCAGCAGCATAGCGGCGCGCTGGGGCTGCTCGGCGGGGACCTCGAGAAGAAGGTGGCGGCCTCGGGGCTGAGCGCAGGCGAGAAAGAGCGCTTCGCCGGCGCGCTGTCGGCGGCGCGCAAGGCGACCGAAGGCTTCATCGCCTGGCTGACCGAGCTCGAGCCGTCGCTGACTCCCGATTACGGGCGCGACTTCCGGCTCGGCCGGGCGCTGTACGAGCAGAAGTACGTCTACGACATCCAGTCCGGCTTCACGATCGAGCAGCTGTTCGAGCGCGCCAAGGTCGCCAAGGAAGACCTGCACAAGGACATGGAAGGTCGCGCGAGGACGCTGTGGCCGAAGTACTTCGGCAAGAAGAAGCCGCCGGCCGACCGCCTGGCGCTGATCGGCCAGGTCGTCGCCAAGGTCTCCGAGCGGCACTCGAAGCCCGAGAAGTTCGTCGACGACGTGCGCGCGCAGATCCCGGCGCTGGAGAAGTTCGTGCGCGAGCAGAACCTGCTCGACCAGGATCCGAGCAAGGCGCTGATCGTGCGCGAGACGCCGCCGTTCAGCCCGACGCGTGGCGTCGCGATCGCGTCGATCGACGCGCCGGGACCGTTCAACCCGGGCGCGCCGACGTACTACAACGTCAACCCGATGAGTGATTTCTCGCCGGAGCGCGCCGAGAGCTTCCTGCGCGAGTACAACGACTTCATGCTGCAGATCCTGAACATCCACGAAGCGGTGCCGGGGCACTACACGCAGCTGCTGCACTCGAACCGCTCGCCGAGCCTGGTCAAGAGCCTGCTCGGCAACGGGCCGATGGTGGAGGGCTGGGCGGTGTATGCGCAGCGCATGATGCTCGAAAGCGGCTGGGGCAACGATTCGCCCGAGCTGTGGCTGATGCTCGACAAATTCGACCTGCGCACGGTGTGCAACACGCTCCTGGACTACTCGGTGCACGTGCTGGGCATGAGCGAGGAGGACGCGCTGAAGTTGCTGACGCAGGAGGCGTTCCAGACCGAGACCGAGGCGCGCGGCAAGTGGCGCCGCGTGCAGTTGAGCCAGGTGCAGCTGACCAGCTATTTCGCCGGATACGCCGAGATCTACGAGTTCCGCGAGCAGCAGAAAAAAACGCTGGGGCCGCGCTTCAACCTCACCGAGTTCCACAACCGCTTCCTGAGCTACGGATCGGTGCCGGTGAAGACCATCAAGGAGCTGATGACCGCGCCGGCAGTGCAATGACGACGAAGGCTACTTCGCGAGCTGGTAGAGGTACTCGACGAACGACATCGTCGCGCCGTCGAACCCCTGGATCTCGGGGTTGGCGGACTCGATGACGTAATACTCGTCCGGTGCGTGCGCGCCGCCGCCGTGGCCGAGGCCGAAGTGGCCCGAGGCCAGCTTCAGCGGCGCGCCGGTGAACGCGAAACCGGGATACGACCCGGCGTTGCGCGGCCACAGCACCGGCTCGATGCCGGCCTGCCGCAGCACCGCGACCTGCGCCTGGATCAGCGGCGCGCTCGCCACGGTGCCGGTCGGGTCGTAGCCGCCGGTGACGTTGACCTCGATATCGCCGAAGCCGCGCCGGGCGAGGTGTGCCTTCAGTGCCTTGACGGCCGCATCCTTCGTCATGCCCGGCACCAGCCGCAGGTCGATTTTCGCTTCGGCGCGGTGCGGCAGCACGGTCTTGCCGCCGGGGCCGGTGTAGCCGCCGACCAGCCCCTGGATGTTGACCGTCGGCTGCGAGATCAGCCGCTCGTTGGCCTGCTGCCACGCCAGGTCGTCGATCCAGTGCTTCACGCCGTACTG
>JBOICR010000282.1:0-2831 GCA_050740195.1 Nevskiaceae bacterium
GGGCCGCGTGGTCGAGGGCTACGAGCTCAGGATCCTGCCGTCGGACGCCGAAGGGCCCGGTGCGGAGGAAGTCGCGCACGGCGATACCGGCGTGCTGTGGGTCAAGGGCGAGAGCGTCTCGCTCGGCTACTACCGCGACCGCGCCAAGAGCTGGAAGACTTTTCATGGCCATTGGTGCCGCACCGGCGACCTGTTCAGCAAGGACGCCGACGGTTACCTGTGGTTCCAGGGCCGTGCCGACGACCTGTTCAAGGTCAATGGCCGCTGGGTGGCGCCGCAGGAAGTCGAGGAGTGCCTGCTCCAGCACCCAGCGGTGGCGGCCTGCGTGGTCGTGCCGTACGAAGTCGACGGCCTGACCAAGCCGAAGGCGCTGGTCGTGCTCAAGCCGGATCAGCGCGCCTTGCCCGGCGCGCTGGCCGAGGCGCTGCAGGACCACGTGCGCGCCCGCCGCTCGCCGCACAAGTGCCCGCGCATCATTGAGTTCGTGGACGACCTGCCCCGCAACGACCGCGGCAAGGTGGACCGCAAGGCGCTGCGGACGCCCTGAAGGGAATACCCGTTCCAACCTATTGACCGGGCGATGCATCGAAGGAGCAGGCCCACCCGCCAGAGACCTGCCATGTCCACGTCTGCCCGCATTCTTGCCGTTCTGACCCTCGTGCTCGCCGGCGTCGCCACCGCACATGACGATTGGTGGAGCCGGACCGACGACGTCGGCCGCAACCCGGTCAAGGGCACCACCAACGAACAGTACGACTTCAGCGCGACCGGCCGCATCGACGTGCACGAGATCGGCGGCAGCGTCGAGGTCATGACCGGCAAGGACTCGCTGGTGGGCTTCACCTACGAGCGGCGTGCCGCAACCCAGCGGGACTACGACTGCGAGAAGCTGCGCTTCGAGCACAGCAAGGACGAGCTGCGCATCTGGACCGAGCACACGCGCGGGCGCGACTGCCAGGTGATCCGGGCCGACGACAAGCTGATCGTGACCGTGCCGCGCGGCGCGTCGGTGACGGTGCGCGAGATCGGTGACAAGGTGACGGTTACCGGCGTGGCCGGCCTGGTGCGGCTCGCCGACATCGGCGACGACGTCGTCATCAACGATGCCCAGCAGGTCGACGCCAGGGACATCGGCGACACCGTCAAGCTGCACGTCGCGAAACTGGGCCCGGCCGGCATCCGGGTCTCCGATATCGGCGACACCGTCGAGCTGAACCTGCCGGAGAATGTCGACGCGCGCCTGCGCATCGAAAGCGTGGGCGACGAGGTGCGCGCGCCGGGCCTGCGCCTGACGAACGAGGATGACGATTACGACGGCGTGCTCGGCAAGGGCGGACCGCTGATCTCGATCGAGAGCGTGGGTGACACTGTCGTGATCCGCGGGCCGCGTCTGCCGCAGCCAGAGCGCCGGGGCCGCAACAGCCGCGACAACTGGGTTGACGCGAGATAGCCGGCAGGCGTGCTACGTCTTCCGGTTCGCCTCGTAGAGCTTGAGGATCCGCTTTACATAGCTGACCGTGTCGGGATAAGGCGGCACGCCCTGGAACGCCTCGACGGTCTGCGGGCCGGCGTTGTACGCGGCCAGGCTCAACCGCACGTCCTTGTTGAAGCGCTGGAACATCTGCGCGAGATACCGCACGCCGCCGTCGATGTTCTGGTGTGGATCGAAGCTGTCGTACACGCCAAGATCCAGCGCCGTGGCCGGCATCAGCTGCATCAAGCCGCGCGCGCCGGAGCGCGACACCGCCTTGCGGTCGTAACAGGACTCGACGCGGATCACGGCACTTACCAGCCGCGGCTCCAGGCCGTGCCTGGCGGAGACCTTCTGGATGATGGGCGCGTACATCGCTGCGCGCTCCTGCATCGACTTCTCGGTCAGGCCCGTGCAGGAGGCGGTGGCGGTCTGGCGGCCGTGCTTCGGGATGCGGGTGTAGCTGCCGCTATCGGGCTTGCGGTCGGAGAAGCTGCGCACGCCGTTGTCGCGCTGGACATAGATCCAGTCGTCAGCCTGCGCCGGCAGCGCGCAAGCCATCAGCAAGCCTAGAAACAATCCCCGAATCCCCATCCAACCCCCTGACCTGACGGGATAAAGATACGCCGTTCGCGTACCGCGGTCAGCTACGGCCGCGAACCCGCGTGCGCGGTGAGGCGTTCGCCGAGCGCAGCCCGGCGATGACCGCATCGCGGTCCCTCTCGATGCCCCGGAGCAAGGCAGGCGGCGCGCCGGATCCGGCGAAGTACTTGTCTCCCCAGCGCACGATCTCGAGCATGACCGGCAGCAGGTCCAGCGCCTTGCCGGTCGGCGTGTAGATCACGCGCCGCGCCTGCTCCGGATCGGCTTCGCGCGTGACCATCCCGGCCACCTCGAGCTGCCGCAGCCGGCTGGCCAGGATGTTCGAGGCGACGCCCTCCCCGGAGTCGAGGAATTCCTGGAAGTAGCGCTTGCGCCCCAGGATCAGGTCGCGCAGCACCACCAGCGTCCACTTGTCGCCGATGAAATCGAGCGTCCAGGCGATCGGGCAGCTCGATCGCGGCTCCGGCGGCTTGCGGCCTTTCTTGCGCATGAGGACAAGCTAGGGATATCACTTGCAAAATGCAAGTATGGGCTTATACTCGCTGACGCTTCGCAGACAACCCCAACTGGAGAACGCAGTGAAACTGAAGCTGAGCTACTTCGATTTCGACGGCGGCCGCGGCGAGCCCGCGCGCCTGGCGCTGCACATCGGCGGCATCGCGTTCGAGGATCATCGCATCGCGGGCAAGGACTGGCCGGCGTTTCGCGACCAGACGCCGTTCCAGGCCATGCCGGTGCTGGAAGTCGACGGCAAGGC
>JBOICR010000283.1:0-2710 GCA_050740195.1 Nevskiaceae bacterium
GCGCGCCGCGATCTTCGCGGCGTACCCGCCGTCGACCAGATGCAGCGACCAGTCGTCGATCCACACGCGGGTCGTGCCCTCTTTCGCGCCGGCGAGTCCGAAACCCGCGCGCGCGGCGCGCTGATCGTGCCGCAGCCGCCCGTGGCGCGGGTCGGCCAGTGCGGCGTGCGCGAACACGAGCTCGCGCGGCGCGAATGCGCTCGGATTGGCCTCGGTCACGCGTGGCCGGCTGCGGAAAAACGTGACCTGAACGCCGTAGTGGTTGCCGGCGGCGTCCGCGACCCAGCCGGTGACGTACCACCACTCGGTGCGGAATTCCGGATGGCTGCCATGGTCGTGAGGGAAGTGCAGCACGCGGCCCGGTTCGACGCGCGGGTAATCGGCACCGGCCATTGCGCGCCCTCCGACCAGCAGCAGCGGCGCAGCGAGGAACGCGCGCCGCTTCATGGCCGCTCCATCCGCTGCGTGCTCACCAGTCCTCTTTCACCGCGCGCACCGCATCGTCGCCCATCGCCTGCCGGCCGCTGACCATCGCGGTGATCGTCGAGGCCGTCAGCACGACGAGCGCGAACCCGGCGAGCGCCGGCCACGGCAGTGCAAGTTCCATCCCCCAATGAAACGACTGCCGGTTCACGACGTGGATCAGGATCAGGCTGATGACGAACCCGAGCGCGAGACCGACGACAAGACCGATGCCGCTTACCGCGAAGCCCTCCGTTGCCAACATCGTGCCGACCTGCCGTCGCGTCATCCCAAGATGGCGCAGCACGCCGAACTCGCGCCCGCGCGCGAGCACCAGGGCGCCGAACGACGACGACAGCCCGACGAGGCCGATGACCACCGCCACCAGCTCAAGCGCATAGGTCACCGCGAACGTGCGGTCGAACACCTTGAGTGAGGCGTCGCGGATTTCGCCCGGCGTCGCGATTTCGAGCCGCTCGCCACCGGGAATCTCGCGTCGCAGCGACGCCTGCACCACACCGGGATCCGAACCTTCCGCCAGCCACAGCGCGCCGCTCGTCACCGCGCGATCGCCGGTCAGCGCGAGGTAGCGCTCGCGCTCGATCGCGATCACGCCCTGCTGCCGGCCATAGTCGCGCCAGACACCGGCGACGGTGAACCGCGTGGCCTTTCCCGCAACAGGCAGTTCGATCACTTTGCCCGGCGTGAAGCCATAGAGATCGACGGCCGCTTCGTTGACCCACACCGGCGGCGGCGCACCGGCGGCAACGGCCAGCGGCGTCCCGAGGAGCGGCAGGTCGCGCGACGGATTCGCTGGATCGACGGTGCGCGCCTGCAGCACGACCCGCGGCCGCGACGGATCAAGCAACAGTTGTTGCTCGCGCAGGAACTCCGCGCGGCGCACGCCCGGCAGCGCTGCGATCTGCGCCTGCACGTCTGACGTCAGATACGCGGTATCGCCGCCGGCCGCCGCGCGCACATAGAGGTCGGCCGGCAAGATCCGCTCGAGCCAGGTGTCGAGCGAACCGCGAAACGACGCGACCATGATCGCCATGGACACCATCAGGCTCACGCTGGCAACGATGGCCGCGAGGCTCACCGTCACCTGGCCCGGCGCGCCGCGCAACTGCGCGATCGCGAGCTGCGGCGCGGGCCGGCCGGGCGTCGGCAGCAGCGACAGCGCGAGCGCCGCGATGCGAGGCATCAGCAGCAGCGTGCCGACGAGCAGCAGCGCGATGGCGCCGTAGCCGAACAGCGGCAATCCGGCCACTGGCGGCAACGCGGTCGCCGCCGCGCTCATTGTCACCGCGACCAGTCCCGGCAGCGGCGAACGCAACCGCGCGAACGCGCGCTCTTCGTCGCCCGCCTTGAGTGCGAGTGCGGGCGGCGTGCGCACCGTCTCGAACGCGGGCACGATGCTGCCCAGCACGGCCGCCGCGACGCCCAGCACGAAAAAGATGCCGAGCGCCCACGGGTCGAGTTGCAACACTGGCACGACGCCGCGGAAATACCCGGAGCCGAGGTCCGCGCCGACCCAGCGCACCGTGAGTTGCGCGAGCGCGAATCCGAGCGCGAGACCGATCAGGCTGCCTGCGACGCCCACCAGCGCACCCTCGGCGACGATCAGCGCCGTCAACCGGCCTCGCGTCACACCGAGCACTCGCAGCAGCGCGAACTGCGCGCGCCGGCGCACCACCGCGAGTGCCTGCGACGAGAACACCAGCAGGCCGCCCGTGAAGAGCGCGACCAGCGCGAGCACATTGAGATTCACACGATAGGATCGCGACAGGCTCACGCTCGCGGCGAGACCTGTCTCCGGCCGCTCCGCGGCGATCCCCGGCGGCAGCCGCTGGCGCAGCCGATCGCGGAAGGCCGCGACGTCAACACCGGGACGCGAGCGCAGGTCGAGACGCGTGATCCGACCGAGCCGGTCGAACGCCGCCTGCGCGCCCGCGATGTCCATCACGCCAAAGCGCTGTTCGCCGCCGCCGACAAGCTCGCCGGCCACGCGCAGCGGCACGTCGGCGAGCGCGACCTGGAACGCCAGGACGTCGCCGGGCTTCACCTCGAGCCAGCGCATGGCGGCGGGGCTCAGGAACAGCACGTCGGAGCGCAGCGTGTCGAGGCGATCGGCCGCGGTCGCGATCAGACTCGGCTGGATGAAACCGGCACGGAACACGTCGAGACCAAGGATCCTGAGCGCGTCGCCGCGGCGGGCCAGCTTCGCGTCGACCTCGACGACCGGGCT
>JBOICR010000284.1:0-3217 GCA_050740195.1 Nevskiaceae bacterium
GTCACTGAGTTCGGACTCCGTGCTGGCGATGTCGGAACTGTCGTGGAGCGACACGCCGCGCCCGGTGCGCCCGACGAAGGCTACTCCGTCGAGTTTTTCGACATGACCGGGAACACGGTGACGGTGGCGACGCTGCCGGCGAGCGCCCTCCGCTTGCCCACGCCCGCTGATCGACCGGCTGTGCGGGCTCTCAGCGCCTGAGTCTTCGCACTCGAAGAGTATCGGCGCGTCAGAGATGGACTGGCGATGCCTGCTGCCGAATCAACCCGAGTGGGACTCCACGCTCGATCCGAGGAGACCGCAGCCTTGTGAGCGTCGTCGCCCACTTCGGCTGAGCCACACCGATGTAAGCGTTCGACGAACACCGTCGTGACGCCGAGCGGCCGGGCGGGATAGGGTGAAGACGGTCAGACGGTGGCGTGCGAGCCGAAGGTGGCCGCCCAGCCCCGGGGCGTGAGCTGGTCGAGCCGCTGGTGCGGGTGCGTGGCGACGCGGAGCAGCACGTCCTTCAGGTAGGTGAAGGGCGAGAGACCCACGAGCGTGCAGCTCTGGACCAGCGAGTACAGGAGGGCGGCCCGCGTGGCGCCGTCGAAGCTGCCGGCGAAGAGCCAGTTCTTGCGACCCACCGCGACCACGCGCAGCTGATTTTCGGCGCGGTTATTGTCGATGGCCAGGCGGCCGTCGTCGACGTAGCGCTGCAAGGCGTCCCACTGATTGGTGAGATACCGCACGGCGCCGCCGACCGGTGACTTGGGCAGGGCCGTGGTCGCCAGCTCGTCGCGGAGGGTCTTGATCGCCGCGAGCAACGGGACGGCCTGCTGCTGGCGGCACGCCGTCCGGGCCTCCGGCGTCATGTCCGCGGCCGTGTGCTCGACCTGATAGAGCTGCTGGATGAGGGCGACCATCCGCGCGGCCGATCCGTCGGCGAGAAAGGCGTCGACGAAGCGCCGCCGGCCGTGCGCCCAGCAGCCGATCTCGGTGATGCGCCCGCGCGCGTAGAGCGCGTCGTACCCTGTATAGGCATCGGCCTGCAGCTTGCCGGTAAAGGGCGCCAGGAACGCCTCGGGCCCGTCCCGCTCGTGCGTGCGGGTCGCGTCGAAGACCACCTGCCGGGCGAGCGGATCGAGATACGTCCAGAGTCGGCCCTTATAGCTGCCGGTCGGGTCATCGAGCACCGTGACGGACGTATCGTCCGTCTGCAGGTAGGTGGCCGCGAGCACGTCGCGCCGGAGCTGGTCGCCGATCGGCGTGAGCGCGGTGGCCACGTCGGCCACCCAGCCACAGAGCGTCGAGCGCGGCAGGTCGATCCCCTCGCGCGCGAAGATGCGCTCCAGACGATGCAGCGGCAGGTGGTCCTGATACTTGCTGACGATCACGTGCGCCAGCAGCCCCTCGGCCGCCAGCGACTTCTCGATCGCCTGCGGCGGGGCCGGCGCTTCGACGACGCCGTCGTGACAGCGGGGGCACGCATACTTGGCCCGCGCGGTCACGATCACGCTGAAGGACGCCGGCGTGTACTCCAGCTTCTCGGAGACCGCCTCGCCGATGCGGGTCTTGTCGGCGCCGCAGGCGCAGTGCTTGTCGGCCTCGTCGACATCGATCTGGACGCGGTGGCGCGGCAGCGAGGCCGGCAGCGGTCGTCGGCCCGTGGGGCGCCGGCGCGCGTGGCCGCGGACGGGCGTTTCGCCCGAGTCCATCTCGAGGGGCTCGGTGACCGCCCCCGGCTCGTTGGCGAGCTGCGCCAGCGCCAGCTGCAACTGCCGCGGATCGACCTGCTCAGACTTCTTCCCGTAGAGCCGTCGGCACAGAATGTCGAGCTCCCGGCGCAGCGACGCATTCTCTCGCTGCATGACCGTCAGCTCAGCCCGCAACGTGGCGATCACCGCCTGTGCGGCCGCGAGCTCGGTCACCGGCGCGTCAGCCACGCGCGCAGCATACGAGATGTCGAGCGGCGGTACAAGCCCTACGCGACGCGTTCGTACCACCGCCGGCGTCGCGTGTGGGCGAGATCGACGCCGGCCAGCAGCAGCGCCAGGTCCGCACTCGCCATCTCGACGGGCCCGTCACCCGGCGTGGGCCACGCGAACGTGCCCTGCTCGAGCCGCTTGTAGAGCACCCAGAAGCCCGAGCGATCCCAGGCGAGGATCTTCAGCCGGTCGCCGCGACGATTGCGAAAGAGGAATAGATGGCCCGCCAGCGGGTCGAGCCCGAAGCGCTCCCGCACGAGCGCCGACAGGCCATCGATGGAGCGACGCAGATCGGTGGGCCCGGTGGCCAGATAGATGCGGACCGCCGGCGAGAGCGTCAGCACGGCGCGCGCAACGCCGCCACCAGCGCCGCCACGGTCGGAACGGGGGTGTCGGCCCGCGCCACCACGCGGACGCCATTGGGCAAGACGACCTCGATCGGCGGACGCTCGGGCGCCGGCGTCACCTGCACCGGCACGAACGCCGGTGTGACGGGCGGTGGCACCGTCTTCCGGCTCCAGTACCACAGCGTCCACGGGCGCACGCCATGCCGACGTGCGAAGCGGGCTTGCGGCTCGCCGCTCGCACGCCACTGCGTCACCAGGCGCGTCATCTGCGCCGCCGTCCTCACTCGCGCCATCGCGGATCCCTCCGCGACCAGCCTCCGTCAGCCGCTCGCAGCGATCAAGACGGCCTTCGTCGAACGCTTACCTCGATACAACAATCCTGGATTCGGCGATCGATCAGATGGTTGATTGGGCGGCTTCTCTCGGTGCTGGACGACCGGCACTTGCATTACAGATCGTCGCCGAAATGTTTCGAGATCGTGATTGGAAGAGCGACAACGGGCCGAATATCAAGAAATTTGTCGAGGGTGCGAGGGCGGAAAAGGACAGCTGGCGCGTGACCGATGCCATCGCGCCGCACGACGTTGTCCAACCAACTCGATTCGCCGGAATGGGCCCGACAGTTGACGCGAAGGCTCTGACGGACGAGCGGATGCGCTTGGGGTTGGAGCAATGGCTTCTGGAAGGTGTGCTCTGGGGTCTCGGCAATCCCAAAGCATTCGAGACGTGGTACCGGTCACACACTGAACACCACATGAAGAACCTTGAGTTCATGCAACAGGCCGGCCTGGCGGTTGAGGCGCCACTCGACTTGCAGCAGTTCTTCGCGAACAGTGAAGATCTCGTGCGAAGCTACGAGCGTGACGTCGGTCCGCTCGGCGCGATTCCCGAAAGGTTGCGAGC
>JBOICR010000285.1:0-3701 GCA_050740195.1 Nevskiaceae bacterium
CGAGCCGTTGGTGAACAGCGGGTCGTTTGACACGGCGGTGTGCTGGTACATCCAGTTCGGCTCGGCGAAGCTCACGGCGCGGTCGGCCGTCAGCGCATCCACCGCCTGGCCCATCGCGACGCCGGCCGGGATGCGCGCCAGCGTCAGGTCTTGCTTGAGCTGTCCGAGCGCCTGCCCGCCGACGCGTCCGAGCGCACGGGCGCGCTCCGAGGCGGTTGCCGACGGCGCGAACTGCACCAGCACTTCTCCGGTCATGTAGGACTTGCCGCGCGCGAGGTCGTCGCGCACGAGGTCCGGCCGGCCTGCGGCCTGGGCGCCCGTGGCGATGGTCAGCAGCACAGCGACAGCTGCGGCCTTGCGGCCGCCGCGGATCACAAACGTCATTTGAAACCCCCGAGGTTGGTACAGCGAAGCGGCGACACTACGCCCGTGGCGGCCGCCGCGAAAGACTTGCGCGCCGGAGAAAGCGCGGTTACCGTACGCATCCCCCGCGCACCTGAACTTCGTTCAGGTCGGTCCCGGGATCACGTAGAACAACACCGCGAAGTACTGCAGGACGCTGCCGGCCAGCACGAACGCGTGCCAGATCGCGTGGTGGTAGCGCAGCTTCTCCCAGACATAGAACACGACACCGCCCGTGTAGGCGAGGCCGCCGGCCATCATCAGCACCAGGCCGCCAGTCTCGAGCGAGCGCATCAGCGGCTTGATCGCCACGATCACGCACCAGCCCATGCCCAGATAGATCGCCAGCGACAGTTTCTCGAACCGGCCGGTGGCGAAGATCTTGAACACCACGCCGACCAGCGCCAAGCCCCAGACCGCGCCGAACAGGCCCCAGCCCCACGGGCCGTTCAGCGTCACCAGCGTGAACGGCGTGTAGCTGCCGGCGATCAGCAAATAGATCGACGAGTGGTCGACGATCCGCAAGATGCGCTTGGTGTTGGGCAGGTGCTCCGCCGGGATGCTGTGGTAGAGCGTGGATGCCGTGTACATCAGGACCAGCGTGGTGCCGAAGATCGCGGCGCCGACGATGTGCCAGGCGTTCCCGTACAGCGTGGCGCGGGCCACCATCACGGTAAGCCCCGCGATCGCCAGCACCACCCCCAGGCCGTGTGTCAGCGCGTGGGCGATCTCCTCGCCGACCGTATAGAGCTTCTGCGTGCCCTGCCCGACTGCGTGGATGACGTCCACCGCCGTGGTCCTAGACGCGCTCGACCTTCAGCGTGGCGCCGTCGGCGGCGACCACCTTCACCTGCGTGCCGGCCTCGGCGTCGGCCCCGCTGATGCGCCACTGCGAGTCATCGACGTGCAGCTTGCCGATGCCGTTGACGATCGGCGCGGCCAGCGTGAACGTGCGGCCGACGTAGGACTGGCCGCGCCGGTTCAGCGACGGCTGGTCGCTGTCGGGGTTGCCGGGGGAGAAGCGCCGCCAGATGAAGAAGCTGGCCACCGACAGCACGCCGAACAGCACGAACTGCACTTCCCAGCTGATCGCGGGCATCACCCACGCCGCGGTGCCGACGATCAGCGCGGCGGCGGCGACGAAGATCAGGAAGTAGCCGGTGCCGAGCACCACCTCCGCGATCAGCAGGACCAGGCCAAGGAGAAACCAGTGCCAGAACAGGAGCTCCATCTCAGCCTCCTGCCGGCTTCGGCGACGCGACGCCGGCTTTCTTCGCCAGCTCGGCGATGCCGCCGAGGGCGCCGATCACGCTGCCCGCCTCGAGCGGCATCAGCACCAGCTTCTCGTTCGGCGAGGTGGCGATGCGCGCCAGCGCTTCGATGTACTTGGTGGCCACGAAATAATTCAGCGCCTGCACGTCGCCCTTGGCGATGGACTGGCTGACCATCGTCGTCGCCTTGGCCTCGGCTTCGGCCTGCCGCTCGCGCGCCTCGGCATCGCGGAACGCGGCTTCCTTGCGGCCTTCGGCCTCGAGGATCTGCTCCTGCTTCTGGGCCTCGGCGGCGAGGATCTGCGCCTGGCGCTCGCCCTCGGCCTTCAGGATCGCGGCCTGGCGGAAGCCCTCGGCCTCAAGGATGTTGGCGCGCTTGTCGCGCTCGGCCTTCATCTGCCGCGCCATCGACGCCACCAGGTCCTGCGGCGGGCGGATGTCCTTGATCTCGACGCGCGTCACCTTGATGCCCCACGGCGTGGTGGCGTTGTCGACGACGCCGAGCAGCTTGGTGTTGATGTGGTCGCGCTGGGACAGCAGCTCGTCGAGGTCCATCGAGCCCATCACCGTGCGCAGGTTGGTCTGCGACAACTGCATGATCGCGTACTGCAGGTTGTCCACTTCGTAGGCCGCCTTGGCGGCGTCGAGCACCTGGTAGAACACCACGCCGTCGACGCCGACCATCGCGTTGTCCTTGGTGATGATCTCCTGCGAGGGCACGTCGAGCACCTGCTCCATCATGTTGAGCCTGCGGCCGATGCGATAGACGTACGGGATCATCCAGTGCAGGCCCGGCGAGAAAGTCACCTGGTACTTGCCGAAGCGCTCGATGGTGTATTCCGTGCCTTGCGGCACGGTCACGATCATCTTCCACGCGGTGATGACCGCCAGTGCGACGAAAACCCAGAACACAATCGTGCCCATCGCTGCTCCCTCCATCGCTGCCCCCGTCGTGAACTGCCGATTCTACGCGGCTGTCGCGGCGGCGTTTTCCGCGAGCGCGCGGATGCGCTCGACCATCGCGTAGAAGCCGTTGCGGCGATTCATCGTGATGTGGGTCTCGAGGCCGAGGCGCTCGAACACGCTCTTGACGTCGAGCGCGATCATCTCGCGCGGCGTGCGTCCCGCGTACAGCTTGAACAGCAGCGCCACCAGGCCCTTGACGATGTGCGCGTCGGAATCGCCGCGCAGCTCGAGGCGCGGGCCGGGCTTCACGCTCGCCGCAAGCCAGACCTGCGACATGCAGCCACGCACCTTGTTGGCGTCGACGCGTTCGGCCTCCGGCAGCGACGGCAGCTTGCGGCCCAGCTCGATGAGATAGCGATAGCGCTCCTCCCACGGGCCGAGCATCGCAAAGCTTTCGACCAGCTCATCGACGTTCATGCCGTCATTTTAAGCGCGCGGCGTATACTGCGCCCCCTTTTTCCGACGCCCGCCCATGCCTCGACCGTCCGGTCGCGCCCCCGACCAGCTGCGCCCCATCAGCTTCGCGCGCGGCTATACCCGCCACGCCGAGGGCTCGGTGCTGGTCGCCTTCGGCGATACGCGCGTGCTGTGCACGGCGTCGACCGAGGAGCGTGTACCGGCCTGGAAGAAGGACAAGGGCGGCGGCTGGGTGACCGCCGAGTACGGCATGCTGCCGCGCGCGACCCACGAGCGCAGCCGCCGCGAGGCCGCGGCCGGCAAGCAGGGCGGCCGAACGCTCGAGATCCAGCGCCTGATCGGCCGCGCGCTGCGCTCGGTGGTCGACCTCGACGCGCTCGGCAACGTGCAGATCACGGTGGACTGCGACGTGCTGCAGGCCGACGGTGGCACGCGCACCGCCGCGATCACCGGCGGGTACGTCGCGCTGGCCGACGCCGTCGCCGCGCTGATGCAGCGCGGCGTGGTGAAGAAGAATCCCCTGCACGGCCAGGTCGCCGCCGTCTCCGTCGGCATCGTCGGCGCGACCCCGGTGCTCGACCTCGAGTACACCGAAGACGTGCAAGCCGGCACCGACATGAACGTCGTCATGAACGAGGCCGGCGG
>JBOICR010000286.1:0-11276 GCA_050740195.1 Nevskiaceae bacterium
GCCGAGCAGGCCGCGATGGCGACCGCGGTGCTGGTGACGGCGCTGCAGGGCGAGGGCGCGGCGCCCAAATCCGTCAACGCGGCGATCGACGCGGTCTATGGGGCCGTGGCCGACCGCGAGAAGTACGAGCCCGGCAAGATGCGGCGGGCAGTCGCCCAAGCGCGGGCGGAGATCGCGAAGACCTATAAGTAGCTCCTGGCGCTCGAAGGGGCGGGTCGTGGGCTTGTCTCCGCGAATTGCTCGCCTCGTCGCCGGGCTAACTCGCCTCGCCAAGTCTCGGCTCGCCATTGCGCGGCGACCCCTCGCTGCGCTCGGGGCTCCGCTCGGCTGCGCTTTAGTTCGCTACGCCAAGCCCACGACTCCGCCCCTGAGGGCTCGGTCGCTCCCGAAGTCGAGCGATCGCGTCGGGACCGGTGTGCCCGGATCGCGAAAGTAAGAGCGCAGCGAGACGGAGCCCTGACCCCCGCGAAAGCGGGGGGAAGGGTCGCCGCGCCACGGCGAGCCGAGACTTGGCGAGGCGAGGTAGCGCGGCGACGAGGCGAGCAATCCCCGGAGGGAGCCACGCCGACCCGCTCTTTCGAGCGAGCGGCTGCTGCGCGGCGACGCGAGCCGGTAGAATGCGCCGCCCATGCTCGTCCATCCGAACTTCGACCCGGTCGCCGTCCAGCTCGGGCCCCTGGCGATCCACTGGTACGGACTCATGTACCTGCTCGCCTTCGCCGGCGGCTGGTGGCTCGGCACGGTGCGTGCGCGGCAGCCGCACTGGAACTGGCCCAAGGAGCGCGTCGGCGACCTGCTGTTCTACTTCGCGCTCGGCGTGATCCTCGGCGGGCGCCTCGGCTACACCCTGTTCTACAACCTCGACGCGTTCCTGGCGGACCCGGTCGAGCTGCTGCGCATCTGGAAGGGCGGCATGTCGTTCCACGGCGGGCTGCTCGGGGTCGTCGTTGCCTACCTGCTGTTCGCGCGCAACGAGAAGCTCGACCCGTTCGTGGTCGGCGATTTCGCCGCGCCGCTGATCCCGGTCGGCCTGCTGACCGGCCGCATCGGCAACTTCATCAACGCCGAGCTGTGGGGCAAGCCGACCGACCTGCCCTGGGGCATGGTGTTCGCCAACGATCTTCAAGGAGTGCCGCGCCACCCGAGCATGCTGTACGAGGCCCTGCTCGAAGGCGTCGTCATGCTGGCGCTGCTGTGGTGGTTCGGCCGCAAGCCGCGGCCGCGCATGGCGGTGGCAGGGTTGTTCCTCATTTTGTACGGCACGTTCCGCACGATGGTGGAATTCGTGCGTGTGCCGGACGCCCACATTGGCTATCTCGCCGGCGGCTGGCTGACGATGGGCATCGTGCTCAGCGTGCCGATGCTGCTGGCGGGCGCGGCCATGATGGGGCTCGCCTACCGGAGCAGGGCCGCGTGAAGCAGTACCTCGACCTGATGCGCCACGTGCTCGAGCACGGCGCGCCGAAATCCGACCGCACCGGCACCGGCACGCTGTCGGTGTTCGGCCACCAGATGCGCTTCGACCTCGCGGCCGGCTTCCCGATGGTCACGACCAAGAAGCTGCCGCTCAAGTCCATCGCCTACGAGCTGCTGTGGTTCCTGCGCGGCGAGACCAACATCAAGTTCCTGAAGGACCACGGCGTCACCATCTGGGACGAGTGGGCCGACGACAAGGGCGAGCTGGGCCCGGTGTATGGCAAGCAGTGGCGCAGCTGGCCGACGCCGGATGGCCACAGTGTCGACCAGATGCAGTTGTTACTCGACCAGATCCGCGGCAATCCCGACAGCCGCCGCCTGATCGTCTCGGCCTGGAACGTCGGCGAGCTCGACAAGATGGCGCTGGCGCCGTGCCATGCGTTCTTCCAGTTCTACGTGGTGGACGGCAAGCTCAGCTGCCAGCTGTACCAGCGCAGCGCCGACATCTTCCTCGGCGTGCCGTTCAACATCACCAGCTACGCGCTGCTGGTCATGATGATCGCGCAGGTCACGGGCCTGAAGCCGGGTGAATTCGTCTGGACCGGCGGCGACTGCCACCTGTACACCAACCATCTCGAGCAGGCGCGGCTGCAGCTGTCGCGCGAGCCCAAGCCGTTGCCGCGCCTGAAGCTCAATCCGGCGGTGAAGGACCTGTTCGCGTTCAAGTACGAGGACTTCGAGCTGTCCGGCTACGAGCACCATCCGCACATCCCGGCGCCGGTCGCGGTCTAGGGCGCGGCGAAGAGGTCGTACTCGCCCCGGTATGCGTCGCTGCGCAGGGCGAAGGCGCCCATCACCGTGTGGAAAATCTCGTGCTGGTCGTGGCTCGCGCGCGACAGCAGCTGTCGCGGGTCGACTCCCCTCGCGCTGGCGAACTCCGGCGACATCCAGAGGATGAACGGAATCTCCTTCTGCACGTCCGGCGCGATCGACAGCGGAGTGCCGTGCAGATAAAGGCCGTACTCCCCGAGCGATTCGCCGTGGTCCGCTACGTAAATCATCAGGCTGGGCGTGTGCTCCAGGCGTTTGAGCAACGCGATGACCTGTGACAGGAACTCGTCCGTGTAGCGGATCGTGTTGTCGTAGGCATTGACCAGCTCCTGGCTGGTGCACTGGCTCAATTCCACCGACCGGCACACCGGCGTGAACGCCTCGAGCCGGGGCGGGTATTTCTTCGAGTAGGCCGGGCCGTGGCTGCCGGACTGGTGCAGCACGACGAACACCCTCGGGCTCTTCGAGGCGCGGATGCGCTGCTCGAGGCCGGTCAGCAGCACTTCGTCGAACTCGCAGCCGTCGCCGGTGCAGCCCGCCCTGAGCTCGCGGCCGCGCTCGAAGCTCTGCACCTGCATCGCCGGCTCGCCCCAGTTGCGCGTCCGCCAGATCACATCGACGCCATGGCGCTGCAGGTACGACGGCAGCGGCTCGTAGCGCCGCGCGAACTCCGAACCTGAGTCGACGTGCGACAGGATGCAGCGCAGCGAGGCCGTCGTGTAGGTGGAGCAAGCGGCCGCGTTCGGCAGCGCGACGACGCCCGCCTGCGACAGCAGCGGATTGGTCGGTCGCCCGTAGCCATAGAGCTGGAAGTTGCGCCGGCGCGCGGCTTCTCCGATCACCAGCACGACGACCGCCGGCTCGTCCGACGTGAACGTTGCGGGTGGCAGCAGGACCTGGGCGGGCGCCCACAGCCGCGGCAACTGGCTGCGGGTCGTGTTGACGAGGTACGACCACGGCAGCACCAGGCCACCGAGCTTTTTGGCGTTGTGGTCGAACCACAACCAGGTTGGCGACGCGAGGTATCCCCAGATCAGCGTGGCGAGCAGGACCGCGCCGGCGCCGGCGGCCAGGTGGCGGCGCGGCGCGGGCCGGATCTGGACCCGCGCCAGCAGCCAGCAGGGCGCGACGCCGAGCAACGCGACGTAAGCGAGCAGGCTCGGGTGGAACAACTCGGCGGACTCCGCGATGTCGGTGCCGAGGACGTTGCCCATCATCGCCTTGTCGAGGATCACGCCGTAGGTGACGACGAAATAGAGCGCGACCGAATTGCCGACGGCCATCAGCATGCAGAATGGCTTGAGCACGCGATGGGAGATGAGGGCGAGCAGGCCGAGCGCCACGGCCGTGATCGCCAGCACGACCAGCGCCAGCGTCAGCAGCGTCGCAACGCCCGTGACGGAGGCGAGGCCGAGGTTGCGGATCGCGAACAGCACGATCGGCGCGTGATACAGCAGCGCGTTGGCCAGCGACGTCCAGGCGATGAAGCCGGCCGCGCCGGAGTTCGGCCTGAATGCATTGGCGATCATGCGAATAGCATACAGAGCGTCCTGCACGGAACATTCACGTTTTCTTGACGTGCGGGCGGTCACCCTGACACATGGATTCCACTGGGTGGCTCCTGCATGCCGCAATGCCTGCACTGGTGTTCGCGCTGCTGTTCGCGGCAATGCGACTGGCGGGGGACGCGGCAGTGGCAGGCCTCCTGTACGACCCGGCGGCGGGCCGCTGGCTCCTCGATCCGCGATTGCCGATGTCGGACGTGCTCTATCAGGGCGAGCGCCATCTGATCATGATCACCGCGCTCGCGGGCCTGAGCGTGTTGCTGGCCGGTTTCTGGCATGAAGGCGCGCGGCGCTGGCGTCGTGGCACTTCCTATGTGCTGATCTGCCTCGTGGCGACGACCAGCCTGGCCTCCCTGGGCAAGCACACCACGAACGTGGATTGCCCGCGCGCGCTGGCGGAGTACGGCGGCCGCTATCCGCCGATCGGCCTGTTCGAGGGCCGGCCGGATGCGTGGCCGCGCGCCCAGTGCTTCCCGGCGGGCCACTCCTCGGCCGCCTTTTCCTTCGTGTCGCTGTACTTCGTGCTGGGCGCGGTGCGCCCGCAGTGGCGCTGGCGCGGGCTGGCGACCGGCGTGGCGCTCGGGCTGGCATTCGCCGCGACGCAATGGGCTCGCGGAATGCATGTGCCGTCGCACGATATTTGCTCAGCGGCGATCGCCTGGGCCGTGGCGCTGGCGACGTACACTGTGCTGTATCGAAGGCGGCTGTAGGGATGCGCGGGATGCACCTGCTGCTGATTGAGGATAGCCAGGACCTCGCGGCCAACATCTGCGAGCACCTGGAAGCGCGCGGCCACGTGATGGACGCCGCGGCCGACGGCGTCACCGGGCTGCACCTCGCGGTGGTGAACAAGTACGACGCGATCATCCTCGACGTCGGCCTTCCGGGGATGGACGGCTTCGCGCTGTGTCGCAAGTTGCGTCACGAAGCGCACAACCCGGTGCCGGTGCTGATGCTGACCGCGCGCGACACGCTGCAGGACAAGCTCGGCGGCTTCGGTGCCGGCGCCGACGACTACCTGGTGAAACCGTTCGCGCTGCAGGAGCTCGAGGCGCGCCTGCAGGCCCTCGCGCGCCGCGGTCAGGCGGCCGGCGGCGTGGTGTTGGCGGTCGCCGACCTGTCCGTCAACGTCGATACGCTGGAGGTCCGGCGCGGCGGCGTGACGCTGCACCTGACGCCGACCGCGCTGAAGCTGCTGATCCTGCTGATGCGCGCGTCGCCGCGCGTGCTGTCGCGCCGCGAAGTGGAGATGGCGATGTGGGGCGACCTGCCGCCGGAGAGCGATGCGCTGCGCTCGCACCTCCACGCGCTGCGCGCAACGGTCGACAAGCCGTTCCCGGTCAAGCTGCTGCACACGCGGCACGGCATCGGCTACCAGATCCGGCTGCCCGATGCGCGGTAGGTCCAGCCTGCGCTGGCGCTTCACCGTGGCCAGCACGGCGCTGGTGTTCGGCATCAGCGCGCTGTCCGCGATCGCGGTGTACGCGGCGCAGGAGTACGTGGAGGACGGCCTGCTCGAGGAGTTGATGCAGCGCGAAGTCGCCGAATACGCCCGCGTGTACCGCGAGGACCAGACCCAGAACCCGCCGCGCTCGACCGAACTGCGCAGCTACATCGTCGGCCCGGAGGAGGCAAGCGGGCTGCCCTCTGAGCTGCGCGACGTCCCTCCCGGGATCTGGCACGACATCCTGATCGACGGGCGCAGCTACCAGGTCGCCAACTTCACGCTGCAGGACAAGCGTTTCTACCTGACCTACGACATCACCGCGGTCGAGGAGCGCGAGTGGTGGCTGGCCGTGGCGCTGATCACGACCGTGCTGCTGGCGACCGGCCTCGCCGCCGGGATCGGCTGGCGCCTGTCGAGCGTGGTGCTGGCGCCGGTGGCGCGGCTGACGTCCGAGATCGAGCAGCTCGACCCCGCGCGGCCGGCGGGCCTGGCGCAGCGGCACACCGACGCCGAGCTCGGTGTCATCGCCGCCGCGTTCGATAACCATCTGGGCCGGCTGGCCGAGTTCATCGAGCGCGAACGGGCGTTCACCGAGGACGCCAGCCACGAGCTGCGCACGCCGATCACCGTCATCAACACCGCCGCCGAGCGACTCGGCAGCGACCCGGCGCTGCCCGGGATGCTGAAGTCGGTGGTGGAGCGCATCGCGCGCGCTGGCCGGCAGATGGAGGCGACGACGCGGGCGCTGCTGTTCATGGCACGCGAGGAGCCGGCCGAGCCGGCCGAGGCAGCGATGCGCCCGGCGCCGCTGCGTGAGGTGATCGAGGAGGTGATTGCGGAGAAGCGCTCGCTTGCGCCCGCCGTGGCGGTGATGGCGATGCTGGACGCGCCCGGACCGGAGGTGCCGCGCACGCTGGCCGCGATCGTCATCGGCAACCTGCTCGACAACGCCGTGCGGCACGCGGGCGGCGGCGCCGTCGAGGTGCACCAGGATGGCGTGCGCGTGTCCGTGCGCGACCGCGGTGCCGGCATTGCGCCCGAGCAGCTGTCGCAGGTGTTCGAGCGCCACCACCGGAGTGGCCCGCGCGCCGGCTTCGGGCTTGGCCTGCACATCGTCCGGCGGATCTGCGAGCGCCAGGGCTGGTCGCTGGAGCTCGACAGCGCCCCGGGGCAGGGCACCGCGGTCACGGTCGGCTTTTCGACGGTCCAGGGGCCGCCTTGACGAAATCCTGACGGCGCCTTGACCGCCGCTTGATCTACCGCGGCGCAGCATGACGGGATGCCCGCCCTGTCCGTCGCGCATCGCTTTCGCCCGCTGGGGGTCATCGCTGTACTTTGCCTGCTGCTGTCCGGGACGCTGCGCGCGGCACTGTGGGCGCGCTTCGGCATCGAAGCGGGCATGCCGGCCTGGCAGCTGCCGGTGCTGCTCAGCCTCGGCGCGATCAACGACGCGGTCGAGTTGCTGTACCTGCTGGTGCCGTTCGCGCTGTACCTCGCGCTGCTGCCGCAGCGCTGGTACGACTCGCGGCCGCAACGCATCCTGATGGCCGCGGCGGCGTTCGTGATGCTGTTCGGCATGGCGTTCACGGGCGCGCTCGAGTACTTCTTCTTCGAGGAGTTCGACGCGCGCTTCAACCGGGTGGCCGTGGACTATCTCGTCAGCCCGCACGAGGTGCTTGGCAACATCTACGAGTCGTATCCGGTCGTGCCGATCGCGCTGGCCGCGGCGCTGGCGGCCCTGGTGCTGGTGGGCCTGGCGTGGCCGCGGATGCGCCGCGGCATGGAGGTCGAGACCCCGGCGCGCCGGCGCGGCGCCGTGCTGGCCGGCCACCTCGCCGCGATGCTGCTGGCGGTCGCGTTCTATCCGACCGGTGCGATGGGGCTGTTCGCCAACCGCGTCGCCAACGAGATCGTGGCCAACGGTCCCAGCAGCTTCTTTAGCGCGCTGCGCACCAACCACCTCGACTACGCCGCGTTCTACCGGACCGGCGACCCCCTGACGCTGCGCAACCTGCTGCGGTCCGACCTCGCCACCGCCGGCGGCACGCTGGTCCACCCGGGTGGCGTGGTGCGGCGCTTTGATCCGCGTGCCGACGGCCTCGGCGCGCTGAACGTCGTGGTGCTGTCGGAGGAGTCGCTTGGCGCGGAGTTCGTCGGCGTGTATGGCGATCGGCGCGGGTTGACGCCGGAGCTCGACGCGCTGGCGCAGCAAGGTGTGCTGTTCACGCGCACCTACGCCAGCGGCACGCGCACGGTGCGCGGGCTCGAGGCGATGTCGGCCTCGCTGCCGCCGCTGCCCGGCGACTCGGTGGTCAAGCGCAAGGGCAACGGCGCTGTCGTGACCTGGGGTGAGGTCATGCAGGGCCTCGGTTACCAGACCAGCTTCCTGTACGGCGGTTACGGCTACTTCGACAACATGAACGCCTACTTCGCCGCCAACGGCTTCGACGTCAGCGATCGCGCGGACATCGCCGACGGCACGTTCGCCAACATCTGGGGTGTCGCCGACGAGGACCTGTTCCACCACGCGCTGAAGTATTTCGACGCGCGCGCCGCCGAAGGTCACCTGTTCTTCTCGATCGTAATGACCACGTCGAATCACAAACCCTATACCTTCCCGCCGGGCATCCCGGGCGTGCCGGAGAAAGGCGGCGGCCGCGAGGCCGGCGTGCGCTACGCCGACTTCGCCCTCGGCCAATTCTTTCGCGAGGCGAAGAAGCACGCCTGGTACTCGCACACGCTGTTCGTGGTCATGGCCGACCACGGCGCGCGGGTCTACGGCGCCGCCGAGATCCCGCTGTCGAGCTACGAAATCCCGTTCCTGATCCTCGCGCCGGGGCGGCTGGCGCCGCGGCGCGTCGACGCGCTGACCGCGCAGATCGACCTGGCGCCGACCGTGCTCGGGCTGCTGGGCCTGCCGTACGAAGCACCGTTCTTCGGCCGCGACGTGCTGCATTACCCCGATCCGCACCGCGTGCTTCTGTTCAACCACAACCAGACCGTCGCGCTGCTGCGCGACCAGGAGCTGGCGCTGCTCGGCCTGCAGCGCCGCTCGAGCAGCGTCATGCACCGGCACGATCCCAGCCGGGCGCCGCGCGACCGCGACGTGTATACGCGGATTCCGAGGGACGTTCAGCTCCTCGATCTGGCCACCGCCTACTACCAGACCGCGGCGGACATGTACCAGCACCATGATTACGAATAGGCCGCGGCGCGCGTCACGCTGCGTCGTCGCGCTGATCGCGGTGGTTGCCGCGGGTGCGGCCCAGGCGGGCGAAGGTGACAACGCCGATCCGCAGGTGGAGCGCACCGGCGACACCCTGCAGGTCGCGGTGCCACTCGTCGCTCTTGCACTCACGTTCTTCATCGATGATTCGCCGGACCCGGCTGCAGGGTCTGGCCTGGCCGACAACGGGCTCGACGTCAGCTGGGGCAGCATGAACGGGTCGCCGCGGCACGATCTTGCGCTCGCATTCATCCGTACCGAGGTCGCGACCTACGGGTTCAAGTACAGCGTCGCGGAGCAACGGCCTAACGGCGGCAGCGAATCGTTCCCGTCCGGCCACACCTCGGTCGCGTTCGCCGGCGCCGAGTTCATCCGCAAGCAGTACGGCTGGAGCCTCGGGGCGCCGGCTTACCTGGCGGCGGGATATGTCGGCTGGTCGCGCGTGGTGACCGGAAACCACTGGACCCACGACGTGCTGGCCGGCGCGGCGATCGGCATCCTCAGCAATCACGATTCGCTGGACTTTGCGGTGCCGATCGGGCGCGGCGCCTACGGTGAGCTGACCCTCGCGCCGGCGATGCTGACGGACCTGCCGGCGCTGGGCTTCGATCCCCCCGATTCGGCCGGCGAGGCGCGTGACATGCAGCCACCGGCGCCGGGCTTGCGCTTGGAGTTCCGCTTCTGATGCAGTACCGGGGTGACCCACCCCGACCCGCGCATCAGCCTCGTCGTTGCCATGGATGAGGCCGGAGTGATCGGCCGCGACGGCGCGCTGCCGTGGCGGCTGCCCGAGGACCTCAAGCACTTCCGGCGGCTCACGCTCGGCAAAACCGTGCTGATGGGCCGCAAGACCTGGGACTCGCTCGGCAAGCCGCTCGACGGCCGCCGCAACTGGGTGCTGTCGCGCGACGCGGCCTTCCAGCCCGCCGGATGCGAGGTGTTCGCGAGTCTGGAGCAGGCACTGTCGGCTCCGCGTGACGGCGAGCTGGTTGTAATCGGCGGCGCACAGCTGTACCAGCTGGCGTTGCCGCACGCAGACGTCATTTACCTGACGCGCGTGCATGCGCGCGTCGACGGCGACACCACGTTCCCGCCCTGGCAGGCGTCCGAGTTCACGCAGGTCACCGCGGTCGACCACCCGGCCGATGCGCGCCATGCCCACGCCTACACCTTCGTCACGCTCGAGCGGGTGCGTGCGTAGCGCCATCGCAGGCCTCGCCCTGCTCGCCGCGGCCGCGGGCGCGCTGGCACAGGACGCCGCCCCGGTCGTGAAGGAAATCAGCTTCCTGGGCAACGAGGTGACGCAGCCGTCGACCATGCTGCGCGAAATGCAGCTGCAGGTCGGCGACGCGGCCGATCCGGCGGCCATCGAACGCGCCCGCCAGGGCGTGCAGGACCTCGGCCTGTTCCGCTCGGTCCAGGCCCAGACCGAGCCGGTCGATGGCGGCGTGCGGCTCGTGATCAAGGTCAAGGAGAAGCTCTACATCCTGCCGCTGCCGCGGGCGGACGCCAGCAGCGACGGCGGCTATGGCTACGGCGCGGAGCTGCGCTGGTACAACGTCTGGGGCCTCAACCACACGTTCACGCCGTACTTCGAGCGCCGCCAGCCGAGCGAAGGCGACAACGACCCGGAGAAGCGCGGGCTGCAGACCCGCACGCAGCTGCGCTACAGCGCGCCGTTCGTGTTCGGCGAGTTCGGCATGGACGCCGCGGCCGGCTACTTCAAGACGCCGTACCTGACGCCGCTCGAGTACGACCAGACCACCACGTTCCTGACACTGACCCTCAACCGCAAGCTCACCGAAGGCGATCGCAGCCAGGGCTGGCTGGGCCGCGCCGGCCTCTCCTGGGCCAACGAGGAGCACTCCGGCTCGCAGGTCCCGACCGACCCGGCCGACGTGGCCCGGGGCCAGGCGCTCGCGGCGGTTGCCGGCGCGACCTACCGCGACCTGCGCTACAACGTTTACAGCGACGAGGGCACGACCTTCGGCGCGACCGTGCAAAACGCGGCCGAGGGCGTCGCCTCGGACTACGACTACACGTCCTGGAGCCTCCACTACGCGCGTTACACCTACGTCGGCGAGACGCCGCACCAGAACCTCAATTTTCTGTTCAACGCACAGGCGCGGCACGACGGCGCCTACGGCGGCGACTCCCTGGCCATCGGCGGCACCGAGACCGTCCGCGGCTTCGAACCCGAGACCGTCAAGGGCGACGCCTTCTACGCGGCCAGCGCCGAGTACCTGCGCCCCGTGTTCCGCAACTCGATCCGCGTGCTGGCGGTGGTCGACGCGGGCAACGCCTTCGTCGAGCCGGGCGACGCCAACCTCGACAAGGTCTACGTCAGCGCCGGGATCGGCGTCCGCGTGCGCTTCCAGGCCTTCGTCGCGCTGGACCTCGAGATCGGCATCGCCTGGCCGCTCAACGGCGGCGGCCCCCGCCTGTTTGCCAGCAAGGTCTGAACGCCGCTATAAGAGTCGCCACGACCCGCAGGGAGGGAGCCATGGCCGACATGAAGGCGCAATTCGAGCAGGCGCAGAAGGACGTCAACACGCTGACCCGGCGGCCGAGCAACGAGGAGTTCCTGTTCCTGTACGCGCACTACAAGCAGGCCAACGGCGGTGACGTGAAGGGCGATCGCCCGGGGATGCTCGACATGGTGGGCCGCGCGAAGTACGACGCCTGGGCCAAGCTCAAGGGCGTGAAACCCGACGACGCGATGAAGAAGTACGTCGACAAGGTCGCGGCGCTGATGAAGTCGCACAAATGAGCCGCGCCCTGCGACTGCTGG
>JBOICR010000287.1:0-11188 GCA_050740195.1 Nevskiaceae bacterium
GGCGTGCCGCTGTTCCAGCGCCGCCACCGCGCCCTGCTGCTGACCGACCACGGCCAGCTGCTGCAGCAGACCGTGGCGAGGCAGCTCAAGGAATTGCGCGAGGTCGTCGGCCGCATCACCGAGGAACCGGTGCGCATGCTGACGGTCACGACGATGGTGACGTTCGCGTCGCTGTGGCTGATCCCGCGGCTCGCATACTTCCGCCGGCTACACCCGGGCATCGACGTGCGCATCGCCGCGGCCAACGAGATCCTGGACCTCGAGCGCGACCGCGTCGATGTCGCCATCCGCTACGTCGCGCCGGAGCGCGCGCCGCCGGGCAGCGCCAAGCTGTTCGGCGAGGACGTGGTGCCGGTGTGCGCGCCGTCGCTGCTCAAGGACAAGGCGCGGCCGCTGCGCGAGCCGGCCGACCTTCTCCACCATGTGTTGCTGCACGACGATCCCGAGAACTCGCGCTACCAGGCGCAGTACCTGCAGTGGGACATCTGGCTGCAGGCCATGGGCTTGCCCGACTTGGAGCCGGCCGGCTCGGTGCGCTTCAGCCACTACGACCAGATGATCCAGGCGGCGCTCAATGGCGAGGGCGTCGCGCTCGGCCGGCTGCCGCTGATGTCCAAGCAGATCAAGGACGGCACGCTGGTCGCGCCGTTCGAGAAGGCCCGCGGTCGCGGCCGCGGCACGGTGTCGACGCGCGCCTACTTCCTGCTGACTACGCCGGGAGCGGCCGCGCGGCCGGAGGTCAAGGCCTTCATCGACTGGCTGTTCGAGGAAGCCAAGCAGGGTGCGAGCGCACCCGCGCCGGCTGCCGCGCCCTCGACTACGCCAGCCTGAACAGCAGCAGGCCCCACAGCGCCATCAGCGCGCGTTCTGCAGGGCGTTCTGGTCGAAGTCCCGTTCCTTCAGGCCGCTGCGGAACTTGTAGTTGCTGAACAGCAGCGTCGTGCTCTTGCCGGTCTGGTGGTTGACCATGTCGAGCTTGGCGGGGCGCCAGTACTTGTCGAGGTAGTGGCCGTAGTCGGCCAGCACCAGCGTCTTGAGCAGGCTCTGCTTGCGGTCGTAGTACTCGATCTTGAACGGGCGGTACTCGGCCTTGTCCATCCACACGATCTGGCGCGTGTAGCCGGAGTCGGTGTCCTTCGGGTAGCGCTCGAACACGAAACAGTCCTTGCCGTCGAGCGACTCGTCGCGCAGCCACTTGTAGGTGTACTTCTCCGGCTCCTGCGAACCGAGGTCTTCGTAGGCGAACTCGCTGCCCATGAACGGCCCGGACTTGTTGCTCGAAGCGATGCGCTTGACCCGCTTGACCGCCGGCAGGTACAGCCAGCGATCGTCTTCGCCCTGCTTGTGGGTGAAGGTCAGCAGCGCGGTGCCGGACACGTCCTTGGGCTGGTCGAACACGATCATCGATTTGTCGCCGTCGACTTTGGTCTCGAGGGTCTTGTTGCGGATCTCGCGCTTGGACTCCTCGCCCTGGCGGTTGCGCAGGACCATCTGCATCGTCGCGCTGGTGTCGCCGAAGCCCTCGCCGCGGTGATCAGCCTCGGTCGCGATCGCGAGACCCTTCTCCTCGGGCGTCTCGGCGAAGGCGGGGGCCGCCAGCAGCGCCAGCAGTGCGAACCACAGGAACGCGTTGAGGTACTTATTTTGCGGGGTGGGGGACATTGGGCAGTTTCTCGGTTGCAGACTCGGATTTGGGGCCGCGGTCGAGCTTTAGCAGCAGCGTCGGCAGCAGCGTCAGGTCGATCAGCAGCGCGGCGAGGATCGTCACGGCCGTCAACTGGGCCATGCCGCTGTTCGGCAGGAACGACGATTGCGCAAGGATCGCGAACCCGGCGGTCAGGATGAGCGTCGTCACGACCAACGCGCCGCCGACGTTGTGGAAGCTGTAGCGGATCGCGGCTTCCGGCGTGAGGTGCTGCTCGCGCCTCGCGCGCAGGTACTTGGTCATGAAGTGGATGGTGTCGTCGACGATGATACCGACCGACATGTTCAGCACGATCGCCATGGTGAAGTTGACCTCGCCGCTCCACAGCGCCCACAGCCCGAAGCCGACGCCGAGCGGCAGCAGGTTCGGCAGCAGGAAGGCGATGCCGAGCCGCCAGGTGCGCAGCACCGGCACCAGCAGCAGCGAGATGATCGCCAGCGAGATCGGCAGCGAGAGGAAGTTCGACTCGAGGTTGCGCTTGGAGATGTGCGCGAACATCACCGCCGGCGACACGCCGTGCGTCTCCATTTCCGGCGCGTGCTCGTGGAGCCAGGCGCGGCCTTGCTCCTCGATCGCGCGCGTTTCCTTGGACTTCAGGTGCCTGAAGATGACGGTGAAGCGCGTCGAGGACTTGTCCTGGTTGACCGTGTTGTTCAGGTCGAGCCCGAACGGCAGCGACATCTCGTAAAGCAGCAAATACTGCGCGCCCAGCGCCGAGTCCTCCGGCAGCCTGTAGAACGCCGGGTCGTCCGCGTTCATGGACTTGTTCAGCTTCTTGAACACGTCGCTGATCGCGCCGACGTACAGCACCTTCGGGTGCTCCCTCCAGTACTGCCTGAACGCCTCGACCTTGGCGAGGTAGTCGGGCCGCGACACGCACTCCGTCTCGCCGCAGCGCAGCGAGAACTCCATCGAGTAGAGCCCGGTCAGGTTGTCGACGACGTGGTCGGTGTCGGTGCGGTACTTGATGCGCTGGTCGAAGTAATGCGCGAACAGGTCGTTGCCTTCGTTGCGGAACGCCAGCACGGTCAGCGCCGCGCCGATCGCGAGCGTGCCCCAGAACACCGGGCGGCGCCAGGTCAGCACGAAGTCCGCGACGCGGTCCATCGCGCGGGTCAGGCGCGAGTGCTCGAAGTCGCCGCTCGCCTTCGGTGCGCTGGCCGGCAGCACCGCCATCAGCGCCGGCAGCGTGAATACGGCAAAGAACCACGCCAGCATCACGCCGACCGCGGTGATGTTGGCCAGGTCCTTGAGCGGCGGCGAGTCGGTGAAGTTGACCGACAGGAAGCCGACGGCGGTCGTGACCGAGGTCAGCAGCACGGGCGTGAAATTGATCCGCAGCGACTCGACGATGGCGTCGACCTTGTCGCGCCCTGCGCGCATCAGCGCGAAGGTGGTCAGGTAGATGTGCACGCAGTCGGCGACTGCCAGCGTGGTGATGATCTGCGGGCTCGCCGCCGACGGCGGCGTCATCAGGATGTGGGCCCAGCCGGCAACGCCCAACGCGGTGACGGCCGAGACGATGACCACCAGCATGGTGGCGGCCGTAGCCCAGCCCGAGCGCAGCATCAGCCACATGACGACGACGATGACCGCGTACATCAGCGGGACCAGTGTCTTCGAGTCGCCGATCGACGCCTCGGTGAAGGCCGTCGACATCATGTTCGACCCGGTCATGTAGATGTCCTTGACCTCCGGGTACTTCGCCAGGATGTGCTCGCGCATCGCGCGCGCCGCCGCCACGGCCTCCGGCAGCTCGCGTTGCGTCTGCACCTCCGGCGGCGGCAGCTGCGAGGTGATGTTGAGGGCGGTGACGTGGCCGGTCGCCGAGACCAGGCGGTGCAGCAGCAGCGTTTCCTGCGTGGCGATGGCGCGGATGCGTGCTGCGACTGCGGGCGTGACGGCCTCGTCGCTGCCGAGCAGCGGCCCGACGCGCAGGTCGTCGCCGGCCGCTTCGGTGTGCTGGAAGTTCGTGACCGAGTCCACGCGCAGCGTGTACGGCAGCGTCCAGGCCTCGGCGGTCATCTCGCGCACCGCTTCCAGCACGCGCGGCGCGAACGCATCGCCGTCGCGCGGCTCGACCATCATCAGGATGCTATCGTTCTTGGCGTAGACGTTCTGCAGCTCCTCGAACGCCAGCAGCTGCGGGTTGTCGTGCCCGAAGTAGACGCGGTAATCGGTGGAGAACCTCAGGTTCTTCGCGCCGGCCGCGAGTGCGCCGACCATCAGCGCCGACAGCAGCAGCACGAGCCAGCGGTGGTCGACGAGCCAGCGCGCATAGCGCACCACGACGGCTTCGAAACGGGACTGGGGCATGACGGAATCCTGGGGTCTGGCGGCGATTCTTTCGCGCGGGCGGTGTCGTTTCAATTACGCGGCAGGTAAGCGCGGGCTATGGGGTCTGAGGTGCTCGAGGTACTCGATCAGGCCCTGGAAGCCGGCTTGGAGGAACTCCTTGCTCTGTGAAGCCTTGGCCATGCCGACGCAGCCTTCAACGCTGCTGATCACGAACGCCGCCGCGTCGCGGGCGTCCACGTCGGCGCAGACCGTGCCGTTGGCCTGGCCGCGGAGCATTGCGGCGGCGGTGGCTTCGCGCCAGTCGTGCAGGATCGCCGACAGGCGCGCGCGGAAGCCTTCGTCGATCGAGGACATCTCCTGGGTAAGGTTGTTGAACGGGCAACCGATGGTCAGCGCCATCTCGGTGCGCGCGCTCAGCCGTTGGCGGATCGTCGCGATCGCGGCGTCGATCGGGTTGTCGGCTTCCATCATCGGCCGCCAGGTTTCCTCCATCCACGGCCGCACCACTTCCTCGACCACGGCGTAGCCGAGCTCGGTCTTGCTGCCGAAGTGGTGGTACAGGGCGCCCTTCGTTACCCCGGCGTCGGCCAGGATCGAATCGAGGCTGGCGGCGCGAAAGCCGTTGCGGTGAATTTCCTCGAACGCACGCTCGAGCAGCCTCTGGCGGGTGGCGTCCGGCGTGCGACGCGCGGCAACGGCGGGTGCGGACATCGGTGAAGACCCCGAAAACGGGCGACTGCCCTTACATACCGACCAGTATGTATGTCGCAGGACGGCGTGTCAAACCGCGACGTTATCAACGCCCTGCAGCACCTGATTGGAGCCGCGCCTGAGGAAATTGACGCTATGCTGCGGACGACTGTCATGGGAGTCAGCACATGAGTTCCGAAGGCAAGAACGACAGCGCCGGCAACATCGCAGCGCTCGCGCGCGCAGCGCGCGGGCGCGCCGCGCTCGACGCGGCCGAGCTGCTGGCGCAGGAATCGCCCGAAACCATCGAAGCGGTGCTGCGCGAACTGCCGCATCACCTCGCGCTGCGCATCGCGATCGAGCTGCCGCCGCATTTGCGGCCGACCGGCGACGAAGGCGACCAGGCGCTGCCGGTGGCCGGCCAGGTCAGCGAGCTGACCGACCCCGAGCGCGGCGTGGTGAAGTCCGGCACGAGCGCGCAGCGGGCCATCGATTTCCTGCGCGGCTCCGAGTTCGTCACCGACATCACTTACCTGTACGTCGTCGACGGTCAGGAAAAGCTGCTCGGCCTCGTGGTGATGCGCGACCTGATGCTGGCCGACCGGTCGCAGACCGTGGACGACATCATGATCCGCAAGCCGTTCGCGCTCGCGCCGTCGATGGAGATCGGCGATGCGATCAAGGCGGCGGTGCGGCGGCATTATCCCGTGTACCCCGTGGTTGCCGCCGACGGCAGGCTGATCGGCAGCGTGCGCGGCTGGCGCCTGGCCGAGCGCCAGGCGATCGAGATCTCCGCGCAGGCCGGGCGCATGGTCGGCGTCACCGAGGAGCAGGTCGACACGCCGCTGTGGGAGGCGTTCCGCAAGCGCCACATCTGGCTGCAGATCAACCTGGTGACGGCATTCATGGCCGGCGCGGTCGTCAGTGTGTTCGAAGGCACGATCACGCAAGTGGTCGTGCTCGCGGCGTTCCTGCCGATTCTCGCCGGCCAGAGCGGCAACACCGGCTGCCAGGCGCTGGCGATTTCGCTGCGCGGCATGACGCTGGGCAACTTCGACCAGCAGTCACGCGCGCGCCTGCTCACCAAGGAGGCGCTGCTGGGCATCATGAACGGCCTCGGCACCGGCCTGGTCGCGGCGGTGGCGATGTGGTTCTACGCCGGCTCGAGCGAGGGCGGCGCCAGCCCATTCATGCTCGGACTCACCATCCTGCTGGCGATGATCGGCGCGTGCCTGTCGAGCGGGGTGTCGGGCGTGCTGATCCCGGTGACGTTGCGCAAGTTCGGCTTCGACCCGGCGACGGCTTCGTCGATCTTCCTGACCACCGTGACCGACATCGTCGGCATGGGGCTGATGCTGCTGCTGGCGACCACGCTGGTGCTGTGACGTGTCGCTGCTGACCGCCGCGATCGCCGCGGTCGGCTTTCTCACCGCCGCGCTGTCCGGTGTCGCCGGCCTCGGTGGCGGCACCATCCTGATCGGCGTGCTGTACGCGCTGGGCCTCGCGCCCACCGTCGCGGTGCCCCTGTTCGCCGCGGTGCAGTTCGTGTCGAACCTGTCGCGCACCGTGGCGTATTTCCGCCACGTCGAGTGGCGCGCGGCGGGATGGTTCCTGCTGACCGCGGCGCCCGCGCCGTTCCTGGTGGCGCCGTTCGTGGCCAGCGCCAACGTCAACGTCGTGCTGCTGCTGCTCGCCGGCCTGATCCTGGTATCGCTGATCCCGTCACGGGACGGCGGCGAGCCGATCGCGCAGACGCCCGCCGTGCTGCTCGCCGGATTCCTGAACGGCACGATCGGCATGTTCGTCGGCGCGACCGGCCTGTTCGTCGGCCGGCTGTTCCTGCGGCCGGAATGGAACAAGGAAACCGTGATCGGCACGCTGGCGCTGACCCAGACGCTGGGCCACCTGATGCGCGTGCTGGGCTACGCCTCCGCAGGTTTCTGGGTCGCGCAGGGCAACGAGATGCTGCTGCCACTGATGGCCGCGGTGATCGCCGGCACTCTCGCCGGCAAGGCGCTGAACCAGCGGCTGCCCGAGGCGCTATTCCGTCGCCTGTTCAAGGCGATCCTGGTCGTGCTGTCGCTGAAGCTGATCTACGACGGCGCGACGGGCCTGCTGTTGTAGGGGAAATAGGGGACAGACCACTATTTCTGAAAGGCGGTCGCCGGATGCTCCGACGGCAGCAGAAATGGTGGTTTGTCCCCTATTTCCTAAAGAGCCGGCGGTGCGTGCCGCCGGTGATGCTCGAGTTTGCGCCGGTACTCGGCGGGGTCCTTCACGTGCACCAGGTCGCCCTCGCGCGGGAAGTGCCAGTCGTGCAGGCGCGACAGCCAGAACCGGAACGCGGCAGCGCGCAGCACCAGCGGCCAGGACTTCTGCTCCGCCGGTGTCGGCACCCGCACCGCGGCGTAGCGCGTGATCAGCCAGCGCGCGAGCTCGGTGATCAGGCGGCCGCGCATGTCGAAGCACCAGTCGTTCACCGTGACCGCGAGGTCGTAGACCAGCGCATCGGTGCAGGCGTAGTAGAAATCGATCACGCCGGTCAGCCGCCCGTCGACGAACAGCACGTTGTCGCGGAACAGGTCGGCGTGGACCACGCCCTGGGTGAGCTGCGTCAGCTCGAGCGCGGCCTGCGCTTCGAGCTCGTCGCGGATCAGCGCGGCGGTGTCGGGGTCGACCACCGGCAGGAGCTTCCCGGCAGTCGCGCGCCGCCAGTCGGCGCCGCGCGGGTTTTGCGTGCGGCCGGCAAAGTCCGCCGCGCCGATGTGCATCTGCGCCAGCAGCGCGCCGACCGAGGCGCACTGCGCCGCCGACGGTTCGAGCACGCTCTGGCCGGTCAGGCGTCGTACCAGCGCTGCCGGCTTGCCTTTGAGTGTGGTCAGCACGCGGCCGTCGAGCAGGTGCGCGGGCGCGGGGCAGGGCACGCCCTTGAGCGCGAGGTGCTCCATCAGGCCGAGGAAGAACGGCAGGTCCGCCGGGTCGAGCCGCTCGAACAGCGTCAGGACAAAACGCCCGTCGGCGGTATCGACGTAGAAGTTCGTGTTCTCGACGCCCTCGCCGATGCCCTGGAAGCCGATCGCTTCGCCCACGCCATAGCCGCGCAGGAACTGCTGGAGCTCCGGGTAGCTGACCTTGGTGAAGACCGACATGGAGCAGGAGTATAAGCGTCGTTATTTGTTATACCGATATGCACTGACAAGCCGCGGCCCGTTCCTTACGATTCTCGTCCCATGGTCGCCTTAGCCACCGAGCGCGTGCTCGACGTCCGTCACTGGAACGATTCGCTGTTTTCGTTCCGCACCACGCGTGACGCGGGGTTGCGCTTCGAGAACGGGCATTTCGTCATGCTCGGCCTGCCGCCCGAACAGCACGGCGGCAAGTCGGTGATGCGCGCCTATTCGATCGCCAGCGCCAACTACGAGGACCACCTCGAGTTCTTCAGCATCAAGGTGCACAACGGTCCGCTGACCTCGCGCTTGCAGCACCTGAAGCGCGGCGACGACATCATCGTCTCGCGCAAGCCGACCGGCACGCTGCTGATCCACGATTTGCTGCCCGGCCGCACCCTGTACCTGTTGTCGACCGGCACCGGGCTCGCGCCGTTCCTGTCGATCATCCGCGACCCGCAGAGCTACGCGCGCTTCGAGAAGGTGGTGCTGGTGCACGGCGTGCGCCAGGTCAGCGACCTGGCCTATCACGACTACCTCGCCCACTCGCTGCCGCAGCACGACTACCTCGGCGAGTTCGTGCGCAACCAGCTGATCTATTACCCGACCGCCACGCGCGAGCCGTTCCGCTACAACGGCCGGCTGACCGAACTGATCTCCTCGGGAAAATTATTCGCGGACATCGGCCTGCCGTCGTTCACGCCGGACGACGACCGCGCCATGGTATGCGGCAGCCCGTCGATGCTGGCCGACACGCGCGCGCTGCTGGATTCACGCGGCTTCGTCGTGTCCCCGAACATCGGTACGCCGGGGCACTACGTGTTCGAACGGTCTTTCGTCGAGCGGTAGCAGCGCCTTCAGGCGCGACTATTTGTTCTTCTTCTGCGCCGCGCGCAGGGTCGCGGCCATGAACGCGTCGTAGCGCCCTTCCGTCAGCGAGTGCCACGGCACGATCTCGTTGCGGAACGCCAGCATCGACTGGTAGACCTTGCTGAAGCGCGCGTTGGCCGCGGAGGTCTCGGCGTAGTACTTCATGGTCTCGAGGTAGGCCGCGCGCATCACTTCCGGCGGGTACGGGTGCAGCTGCACGCCGTGCGCAATCAGCCGCTTCATCGCCGCCGTGTTGGCCGCGTCGTACTTGGCCAGCATGTGCAGGTTCGCCTCGGCAGCGGCCGCTTCCAGCATCGATTGGTATTCCTTCGGCAGCGCCTGCCAGGCCTGCAGGTTCACGATCAGGTCGAGCTGCGGGCCGCCTTCCCACCATCCCGGGTAGTAGTAGTGCGGCGCGACCTTGTAGAAGCCGAGCTTCTCGTCGTCGTACGGCCCGACCCATTCAGCGGCGTCGATCGTGCCTTTTTCGAGCGCCGGATAGATGTCGGCGCCGCCGATCTGCTGCGGCACCGCGCCGAGGCGCGACATCACCACGCCGCCGAGCCCGGCGATGCGCATCTTGAGGCCCTTCAGGTCCGCGACGGTGTGGAACTCGCGGCGGAACCAGCCGCCCATCTGCGCGCCGGTGTTGCCGGCGGGGAACTGGATGACGTTGTAGGACGCGTACAGCTCGCGCATCAGCTCGAGCCCGCCGCCGTAGTACATCCACGCGTTCTGCTGGCGCGCGTTGAGGCCGAACGGCACCGCCGTGCCGAAGGCGAAAGTCGGGTCCTTGCCGAAGTAATAGTAGGAGGCGGTGTGGCCGGCTTGCACCGTGCCGTTCTGCACGGCGTCGAGCACCTGCAGCGGCGGCACGATCTCGCCGGCGCCGAACACCTGGATCTGGAACCTGCCGCCGCTGGCGTCGGCCACGCGGCGCGCGATCTGGTCGGCCGCGCCGTGGATCGTGTCGAGGCTCTTCGGAAACGAGGACTGCAGGCGCCACTTGACCTCGGGCAGGTCCCTGGCCGCCGCGGCGGCCGACGCAGGACCCGACCCGGCGGCGAGCAGTGACACCGCGAGAAACAGGAATGACTTCATGACGCGCTCCTTCATGGCACTTCGCTGCCTTCCGGCCAGAACACTTCGTCGCCGGCCTCGTCGGGCACCGGGATCTGGATCGTGCCGGGATCGATCCCGCTGCCGTCGTCGAGTCCCCAGGTCACGAGGTCCGGGAACCCGATGACGAGCGCGACCATCAGCAGCTGGATCAGCACGAACGGCACCGCGCCCCGGTAGATCTGCCCGGTGGTGAGCTTGGCGATCGTCGCGCCAGTGGCCTTGTCCACGTAATCGTCCGCCGGCGCGACGCTGCGCAGGTAGAACAGCGCGAAGCCGAACGGCGGGTGCAGGAACGAAGTCTGCATGTTCACGCCGAGCAGCACGCCGAACCAGATCAGGTCGATGCCGAGTTTCGCCGCCACCGGCGCCAGCAACGGCACCACGATGAAGGCGAGCTCGAAGAAATCCAGGAAGAACGCCAGCAGGAACACCAGCAGGTTGACGATGATCAGGAAACCCAGCGCCCCGCCGGGCAGGTCGCCGAGCAGCTGCTCGACCCACAGGTGGCCGTCCACGCCGTAGAACGTCAGGCTGAACACGCGCGCGCCGATCAGGATGAACAGCACGAAGGTGCTGATGCGCGCGGTGGAGTCGAGCGCCTGGCTCAGCAGCGTCCAGGTCAAGCGGCGGCGCGCCACCGCCATCGCGAGCGCGCCGGTCGCGCCCATGGCGCCACCTTCGGTCGGCGTGGCGATGCCCAGGAAGATCGTGCCGAGCACCAGGAAGATCAGCGCCACCGGTGGCAGCAGCGCGAACACCACGCGCCGCGCGAGCTGTTTCGACGAGAGCGTGCGCGCGGTGGGCGGCAGTGCCGGCGCCCAGTCGGGCCGCAGGAGGGTGACGCCGGCGCAATAGATCAGGTACAGCGCGGCGAGCGCCAGGCCCGGGACCAGCGCGCCGGCGTACATGTCGCCGACCGAGCGGCCGAGCTGGTCGGCCAGGATGATCAGCACCAGCGACGGCGGGACGATCTGGGCCAGCGTGCCGGCGGCGGCGATGGTGCCCGCGGCGAAGCGCCGGTCATAGCCGTAGCGCAGCATGATCGGCAGCGCGATCAGCCCCATCGAGATGACCGACGCCGCGACCACGCCGGTGGTCGCCGCCAGCAGCGTGCCGACGAACACCACGGCGTAGGCAAGGCCACCGCGCAGCGTGCCGAACAGCTGGCCGATGGTGTCGAGCAGGTCCTCGGCCATGCCGCTGCGCTCGAGGATCAGCCCCATCAGCGTGAAGAACGGCACCGCCAGCAGCGTGTCGTTCGACATCACCGCCCACACCCGCTGCGGCAACGCCTGGAACAGCGAGGCATCGAGCAGGCCGAGCTGGATGCCGATCA
>JBOICR010000288.1:0-8268 GCA_050740195.1 Nevskiaceae bacterium
CTTCTGGGAGAACGGCGGCTGGTTCGCGCCGTCCGGCCCGGGGAAAAACGGCGCCGAGCCGTACTGCATCATGATCCCGCCGCCGAACGTCACCGGCACGCTGCACATGGGCCATGCGTTCCAGCACACGCTGATGGACGCGCTGACGCGCTACCACCGCATGCGCGGGCACGACACGCTGTGGCAGCACGGCACCGACCACGCCGGCATCGCCACGCAGATGGTGGTCGAGCGCCAGCTCGCCGCGCAGGGCAAGTCGCGCCACGACCTCGGCCGCGAGAAGTTCGTCGAGCGCGTGTGGGAGTGGAAGAAGGAATCCGGCGGCGTCATCAGCCAGCAGATGCGCCGCATCGCCGACTCGGTCGACTGGTCGCGCGAGCGCTTCACCATGGACGAGGGCTACTCGCGCGCGGTGATCGAACACTTCGTGCGCCTGTACGACGAGGGCCTGATCTACCGCGGCAAACGGCTGGTGAACTGGGACCCGGTCCTGCTGACCGCGATCTCCGACCTCGAGGTGCAGAGCCAGGAGGAAGCCGGCAAGCTCTGGCACCTGCGCTATCCGCTGGCCGACGGCTCGGGGCACCTGGTGGTGGCGACCACGCGGCCCGAAACCATGCTCGGCGACACCGCGGTCGCGGTGCATCCCGAGGACGAACGCTACCGCCACCTCGCCGGCAAGGCCGTGCGCCTGCCGCTGGTCGAACGTGACATCCCGATCGTGGCCGACGATTTCGTCGACCGCGAATTCGGCACCGGCGTCGTGAAAATCACGCCGGCGCACGACTTCAACGACTACGCGACCGGGCAGCGCCACAAGTTGCCGATCGTCAATGTCTTCACGCCCGACGCGAAAATCAACGACAGCGCCCCAACAAAGTATCGCGGGCTCGACCGGTTCGACGCGCGCCGGCAGGTGGTCGCCGATCTCGAGGCGCAGGGACTGCTCGATAAGGTGCAGGAGCACAAGCTGCAGGTGCCGCGCGGCGACCGCAGCGGCGCGGTACTGGAGCCCTACCTCACCGACCAGTGGTTCGTGGACCTCACGCGCGACAGGCTGCCCGACGGCCGCCCCGGCGGCCATGCACGCATCACGCAACCTGCGATAGCAGCGGTAGAAAGTGGCCGCATCAAGTTCGTGCCGGAGTCGTGGTCCACCACCTACTTCCAGTGGCTGCGCAACATCCAGGACTGGTGCATCAGCCGGCAGCTGTGGTGGGGCCACCGCATCCCGGCCTGGTACGACGGCGCGGGCAACATCTATGTGGCGCGCGACGAGGCCGAGGCGCGCAAGAAGTACGCGCTCGCGGCCGGCACCAGGCTCGCCCAGGACAACGACGTCTTCGACACCTGGTTCTCGAGCGACATCTGGCCGTTCGCGACGCTGAACTGGCCCGACGCCACGCCCGAGCTCAAGCGCTACTACCCCGGCAGCGTGCTGGTGACCGGCTTCGACATCATCTTCTTCTGGGTCGCGCGCATGGTGATGATGGGCCAGTTCTTCATGAAGGAGGTGCCGTTCCGCGAGGTTTATATCCACGGCCTGATCCGCGACGCCGAAGGCCAGAAGATGAGCAAGTCCAAGGGCAACATCCTCGACCCGCTCGACCTGGTCGACGGCATTTCTCTCGAGGACCTGGTCGCCAAGCGCACTGGCGGCCTGATGCAGCCGCAGATGGCAAAGAAGATCGAGCAGGCAACGCGCCGGCAGTTCCCGCAGGGAATCGCGGCGGTCGGCGTCGACGCGCTGCGCTTCACGTTTGCGGCGCTGGCCTCGCCGGGCCGCGACATCCGCTTCGACGCGGGCCGCGCCGAGGGCTACCGTAATTTCTGCAACAAGTTGTGGAACGCCGCGCGTTTCGTGCTGATGAACTGCGAAGGCAAGGACTGCGGCGCCGACGACGCGGCCCCGGTCACGCTGAACGCCGCCGACCGCTGGATCGTGTCGCGCCTGCAGAAAGTCGAGGCCGAAGCCGCCGAGCACCTGCGCACCTACCGCTTCGACCTGCTGGCGTCCGCGCTCTACCACTTCGCCTGGAACGAGTACTGCGATTGGTACCTCGAGCTGGCCAAGCCGGCGCTCTCGAACGGCGACACCCAGGCCCAGCGCGGCACACGCCGCACGCTGGTGCGCGTGCTCGAAACGCTGCTGCGCCTGCTGCATCCGCTGATGCCGTTCGTCACCGAGGACATCTGGCAGCGCGTCGCCGCGCTGGCCGGCCGCAGCGGCCCGACCATCATGATCCAGCCCTGGCCGGTGCCGGAGCCGAAAAAAAACGACGAAGCCGCCGAAGCCGACATCGCCTGGCTGCAAGCCTTCGTCCTCGGCGTGCGCCAGATCCGCGGCGAGATGGACCTGTCGCCGGCCCAGCCACTGCCGATCCTGATGCAGAACGCCGCGCAGGCCGACGTCGACCGCATGGCGCGGCTGAAACATTTCGTGAGCTTCCTCGCCCGCATCGAGGAGCCCTACTTCCTCGAGGCGGCCGAACAGGCGCCGCAGTCGGCGGTCGCGCTGCTCGGCGAGATGAAGATCCTCGTGCCGATGGCGGGGCTGATCGACAAGGACGCCGAACTGGCGCGCCTGGGCAGGCAGATCGGCAAGCTGCAGCAGGAAGTCGAGCGCGGCGAGGCGCAACTCGCCAACCCGAATTTCACCAAGGCGCCGCCGCACATCCAGGACGGCGCACGCGCCCAGCTCGAGCACAAGCGCAAGGACCTCGCGGCCCTGAAGAAGCAGGAAGAGCGCGTCCGCGCGCTCTGATTACTTCGCCGGCGCGGCTTCCACCGGGCCCGGCGCCGGCAGCGAGGCGCGCAGCGCCTCGACGTCGCTGGCGAGGTCGTCCGCGGACTGATAACGCCGGGCGGGATCCTTGGCGAGGCAGCGCGCCAGGATCACATCGAGTTGCTCGGGCAACTCCGGGTTCATGTCGCGCACCGGCGGGTGCTGGGTGTGCACGACCTTGTAGGCGACCGCGGTGAACGTGTCGCCGGCGAAAGGCTTCTCGCCCGCGCTCAGCGTGTACAGCACCGAGCCGAGCGAGAAGATGTCGGAGCGCGCGTCGACGCCCGAGCCCGTGCACTGCTCCGGCGACATGAACGCCGGCGTGCCCATCACCTGGCCGGCGATCGTCATCGACGTCCCCTCGAGCTTGGCGATGCCGAAGTCGCTGAGCTTGGCCTGGCCGTTGCGGGTCACCATGATGTTGGCGGGCTTCACGTCGCGGTGGACGATGCCGTGCCGGTGAGCGTAGGCCAGCGCGCGCGCCACCTGGCCGATCATCTCCAGCAGCCGCGCCAGCGACACCTGCTCGTCGATCACCATGCGGTCGAGCGTCGTGCCCTCGACGAACTCGAGCACCAGGCAGGGGCGACCCGCCTCGTCGTCGGTCACGTCGTGCACGGCGACGATGTTCGGGTGGTTCAGCCGGCCGGCCGACTTGGCCTCGACCAGGAAGCGCGCTCGGTACTGCTCCAGCTCGGTGCCCTGCCCGGCCGCCGACAGCGTCTTGATTGCGACGATGCGCCCGATCTTCGGGTCCTGCGCCTTGTAGACGATGCCCATCGCGCCGTGGCCCAGCTCTTCGAGGATCTCGTAGCGGCTGATGCGCGTGGCCATCACCTGCGGCTCGCCGGTGGCCGACGCCGCACCCTGCGGCCGAAACGCGGTGCCGCCGGCGGGTAACGGCCCAGCGCCCTTGATCACGGTCGCCGTGACGTTGTGCGCGCCGGTCAGCCCGGTCGGCGCGCGCTTGGGCGGCGCGAACATCCGGTCGAGAACGTCCTCGACCAGCAGGCGCAGCAGGATCAGCCCGACCGCGACGCCCGGCAGCAGCAGCGCGCGCACCTCGCGCGACCAGGTCAGCCCGACGCCCTCGACGATGTCGCTCAGCATGGGGTCCCAGGAGCGCACCATGGCGCGGAACAGCGGCGCGGCCTGCAGCGCCGGCAGGTACTCGACCAGCGTGCGGATCAGCAGCATTCCGACGACCAGCAGGAATGCCGTGCGCACCATCCAGCGCACCGTCGAGAGGAATTTCATGGCGCGTAGTATGCCGCGCCAGGCGCCGTCAGGCCTGCCGGCGTTCGGTCAGCGCCAGTGATAATTGAAGCTCAGGCTGACGCGCTCGCGCGCCGTGCCGCCTGCCGGCACTTCGTGGCGCAGCCAGCTCTCGAACAGGATCAGGTGCCCGGCGCGCGCCGGGTATTCGACGTGGGCGCGCAGCCCCCGCGGGGCGTTGGCGCGGCGCATCGGCGCCGCCATGAACCGCGACAGCCGCGGGTCCTCGAACTTGAGCCCGGCGCTGCCGCGCGGGACGTTCACGTAGTAGGTGCCACTGACCACGGCTTGCGGATGCAGGTGGAGGCTGTGCGCGCTGCCCGGCCCCATGACGTTCGCCCAGCAGTCGGTCATCCCGAGGCGGCCGCCGCGCAGGTCCCAATGCAGCGCACGCGCATACGCGGCGACGTGGCGGTCGATGCGCTCGCGCAGCGCGATGAAGGTGGACGACATCCGGTGCAACTGGTCGAGCGAGCCGTAGCTCGTATAGCCGTTCGGGTAGTTGCGCGCCGACCAGCGCCGGCCGGCGGCGTCGTGTTCACGGATCTTGCGGCATTCGACCAGCAGCTCGCGGTTGAGCTGGGCTGCCCCGGCGCCCAGCAGCGCCGAGTAGACCCGCGTCGGGAACAAGGAGGAAATGCGGGAGCGCCCCATGGGCGCGATTCCAGTCGCCCTCAGGCCGCCTGCACCGGGATGGTGTTGGCCGTGCGCACGATGCGGTTGCGCTCGTCCAGGTAGATCAGGCGCGGCTTGAACACCCGCGCCGCGGCGGTTTCCAGCTGGCAGTAGGTGGCGATGATCACGCGGTCGCCGACCCGGGCCTTGTGGGCCGCGGCGCCGTTGACCGAGACGATCCCCGAGCCGGCTTCGGCGCGGATGGCGTAGGTGGTGAAACGCTCGCCGTTGGTGATGTTGTAGATCTGGATCTGCTCGAACTCGACGATGCCCGCCGCTTCCAGCAGGCGGGAATCGATGGCGCAGGAGCCGTCGTAGTCGAGCTCGGCGTGCGTGACGCAGCCGCGATGCAGCTTGGACTTCAGCAAAGTGACGTTCATGGGGTGCCTCAGGGGCTTGCTGATCCGGGCGGCCCAAGTAGGCATGCGCCCCAAGATCAATGGTTTACGGCAATACGGGCGGCCCACTGAGGCATTCACCCGGCCCTCCGCAATAAGCGCAGCGGAGGCTGTACCCGAAATTTTATCAAAGGGGGTCGGTGCACCGCAATCGAGCACCCCGAACCGGCCCCGCACTCCCTTCGCGCGCGTTTTCGGGGCAGAATCGCCCTTAATGGCTCAAACCACCGCCGACATTCGCAACCTGGTGCTGATCGGCCACGCCGGCGCCGGCAAGACCTTGCTCGCGGAAGCGCTGCTGCTCAAGGCCGGAGCCATCAAGGCGATGGGCGAACTGGCGCGCGGCACGACGGTGTGCGACTTCGATCCCCTCGAAAAAGAGTTCCAGCACTCGCTCGACCCGGCCGTGTGCCACTGCGAAGTCCAGGGCCGCCACATCAACCTGATCGACACTCCCGGCTACCCCGACCTGCTCGGCCGCTCGATGAGCGTGCTGGCGGCGGCCGAGACCGCGGTGATGGTGATGAGCGCGGTATCGGGCATCGAGATGGCGACGCGCCGCATGTGGGATGCCGCCGCGCGCCAGCGCCTGTGTCGCGTCATCGTGATCAACAAGCTCGACACCGGCGGCGCCGGCCTGCCGCAGCTGCTCGAGCAGGTGCGCCAGGAATTCGGCAAGGAGTGCCTGCCGATCAACCTGCCCGCGCAGGGCGGCAAGCAGGTCATCGACTGTTTCTTCAGCGCCGACGGCCCGCCAACCGATTTTTCGAGCGTCAAGGACGCCCACCGCGCGATCATCGAGCAGGTGGTCGAGGTCGACGAGCAGTTGATGGAGAAGTACCTCGAGGACCCCGACGCGGTCACGCCGGAGCAGCTGCACGACACGTTCGAGAAGGCGCTGCGCGAGGGCCACCTGGTGCCGATCTGCTTCGCCTCCGCCGTGACCGGCGCGGGGCTCGACGCCCTGCTCGACCTGGCGGTGAAGCTGCTGCCCAACCCGCAGGAAGGCAACCCGCCGCCGTTCATGAAGGGCGCGGGCGACAGCGCCGAGGCGGTGACGGTGGTGCCGGGGCCGGGCGGCCACGCCATCGCCCACGTGTTCCGCGTGACCATCGATCCCTACGTCGGCCGCCTCGGCATCTTCCGCGTCCACCAGGGCACGCTGCGTGCCGGCAATCTGTTCGTCGGCGATGCGCGCAAGTCGATCAAGGTCGCCCACGTCTACCGACTGCAGGGCAAGGACACGCTCGAGACCGGCTCGCTGGTCGCCGGCGACATCGGCGCGATCGCCAAGGTCGACGAGCTGCACTACGACGCCGTGGTGCACGACTCGCACGACGAGGACCACCACCACCTGAAGTCGGTCACTCTGCCGACGGCGATGCTGGGCATGGCGCTCGAGCCGCTCAAGCACGGCGACGAGCAGAAGATCTCGGACGCCCTGCACAAGCTGCTGGCCGAGGACCCCAGCGTGCGCATCGAGCAGAACCCGGCCGTCAACGAGACCGTGCTGTATGGCCAGGGCGAGATGCACGTGCGCGTGGTTCTGGAAAAAATGAAGCGGGCCTACCACGCCGAGTTCAGCACGCGGCCGCCGCGCGTGCCGTTTCGCGAGACCATCCTGCAGAGGGCCGAAGGCCACCACCGGCACAAGAAGCAGACCGGCGGCGCCGGCCAGTTCGGCGAGGTCTACCTGCGCGTCGAGCCGCTGCCGCGCGGCACCGGCTTCGAGTTCGTCGACGAAGTGGTCGGTGGCGCGATCCCGAACCAGTTCATCCCGGCGGTCGAGAAGGGCGTGCGCCAGGTGCTCGAGACCGGCGCGATCTCGGGCTTCCCGATCCACGACCTGCGCGTGATCCTGTACGACGGCAAGACCCACCCGGTGGACGGCAAGGAAGTGGCCTTCGTCAGCGCCGGGCGCAAGGCCTTCCTCGACGCGGTGGCCAAGGCGCGTCCCATCGTGCTCGAGCCGATCATGAACGTGATGATCAACGCGCCGGCCGCCTCGATCGGCAACATCACCGGCGACCTGTCAGGCATGCGGGGACGCATCAGCAACCAGTCGATCCTGGGCGCGACGCAGGCCCTGATCGAGGCGCAGGCGCCGCTGGCCGAGCTGCGCGACTACCACCACAAACTGAAGTCGCACACCGCCGGCGAAGGCAGCTTCACGCTGGAATTCAGCCATTACGAACCTGTGCCGCCGCGCCTGCAGAACGAGCTGGTGACCACTTTCGGCAAGCGCCGGCAGGACGAGGTCGAGTAGCGCCAGCGGCGAGCGCTGACCTCGCTCCTGGCGGACCACCGCAAAGTCGCTCGGCCAGCGCTCGCCGCTTACGCTCGGATTTCGAGGTTATCGATCAGCCGGGTCGTGCCCATGAACGCGGCGGTCAGCACGACGAAATGGCGCGTCTTGTCGGTCGGCGCGGAAAGATCCGCCGCCCTCACCTCGAGGTACTGCGGATTGAAGTGCGCCTTGACCAGCCGCGCCTGTCCTTCCTGCGACAGCATCGCGTAATCGCGCCGGCCACCCGACAGTTCGCCCGCGACCCACTGCAGCGTTTCGTACAGCCGCGCCGAGCGCTTGCGCTCCTCGGGCGACAGGTACTGGTTGCGCGAGCTCATCGCCAGGCCGTCGGGCTCGCGCAGCGTCGGCGCGCCGACGATGCGGATCGACAGCCCGAGGTCCGCCACCATCTGCCGGATCACCGCGAGCTGCTGGTAGTCCTTCTCGCCAAGCACCGCGATGTCGGGCGCGACACGGTTGAACAGGACGTTGACGACGGTCGCGACGCCGGTGAAATGCCCCGGCCGGAATGGCGCGCACAGGATCTCCGCAAGCGGGCCGTTGACGCTGACGGTCGTCGCCGGCGGATAGCCGCCCGGGTACATGTCCTTCATCGATGGCGCCCACACCACGTCGGCCCTGGCCTTCTTCAGCAGCTTGCAGTCGGCCTCGAGCGTGCGCGGGTACTTCTCGAAATCCTCGTTCGGCCCGAACTGCAGCGGGTTCACGAAGATGCTGACCACTGTGCATTCGCCGAGCTCACGGGCCTTGTCCACCAGGGTGACGTGCCCGGCGTGCAGGTTGCCCATGGTCGGCACGAACGCGATGTCCTCGCGCGCGCGGCGCCA
>JBOICR010000289.1:0-1643 GCA_050740195.1 Nevskiaceae bacterium
CAGCACGCGGCCGTAAGCGGCGCCGTGGTTGCGGTAGTGGAACAGCGAGATGTTCCAACGGCCGTGCAGCGCGTTGAGGAACTCCAGGGCCGCGCCGGGCCGCTCGGGAAACTCGAAGCGCAGCAGCATCTCGTCGCGCAGGCCCGCCGCCCGCCCGCCGACCATGTAGCGCACGTGGACCTTGGCCATCTCGTTGCCGGTCATGTCCACGACCGGGTAGCCCTGGCGCCGCAGCCGCCGGAGGATCGCCGGCCGTTCGCGCTCGCCGTCCTCGCCGAGCTTGAGGCCGACGAACAGGTGCGCCTCGCGCGGCGACGAATAGCGGTAGTTGAACTCGGTGACCACGCGCCGGCCGAGGCAGCCGAGGAAGCGGCGGAAGCTGCCCGGCTTCTCGGGAATGGTCACGGCCAGCAGCGTCTCGTGCGCATCGCCGATCTCGGCGCGCTCGGCGATGTGCCGCAGGCGGTCGAAGTTGACGTTGGCGCCGGACGCGATCGCGGCGAGATGCTTGCCGCGGACGCGGTGCTGGTGCACCCAGCGCTTGAGCCCGGCCACCGCCAGCGCACCCGCCGGCTCCAGCATCGAGCGGTTCTCGTAGAACACGTCGCGGATCGCGGCGCAGATCTCGTCGGCGGAGACCGTGACCATCCCGTCGACCAGGTGGCGGGCGATGCGAAACGGCTCAGCGCCGGCCTGCCTCACGGCGACGCCGTCGGCGAACAGGCCAACCTGCGGCAGCACGATGCGGCGGCCGGCCTTCAGCGCGCCCGTCATGCACGCGGCGTCGTCGGGCTCGACGCCGATCACGCGGACCCCCGGGCGCACGGACTTGATGTACGCGGCGACACCGGCGATCAAACCGCCGCCGCCGACCGGCACGAACACGGCGTCGAGGCCATCGCGTGCCTGGTCGAGGATCTCGCGGCCGATCGTGCCCTGGCCGGCGATCACGTCGGGATCGTCGTACGGATGGACCAGTGTCAGGCCCCGGGCGCGCGCGAGCTTGCGCGCGTGCGCGGCGGATTCGTCGTAGGTGTCGCCGTCGAGCACGACCTTGCCGCCGAGCGCGCGCACCGCCTCCACCTTGATCGCCGGTGTCGTACCCGGCATCACGATGGTCGCGGTCAGCCCGAGCTTGCGCGCCGCCAGCGCCACGCCCTGCGCGTGGTTGCCGGCCGAGGCGGTGATCACGCCGGCCGCGCGCTGCGCCGGCGAGAGGCGCGCGATCTTGTTGTAGGCGCCGCGCAGCTTGAACGAGAACACCGGCTGCAGGTCCTCGCGCTTGATCAGCACGCGGTTGTCCAGGCGTGCGGACAGCTTCGCCGCCGTCTCCAGCGGCGTGACGCTGGCGACCTCGTACACGGTCGCCCGCTCGATGCGGCTGCGGTAGCTCGCAAGCAGGGACTGCGCGGCGGCAAGGCGCCCGCGCCGGGGCGGCTTTTTCAAGGAAGGATCATGTCGGGGTGGGAAACGTCCCGTATTATAGGCGCCCGTTGCATTTCCCAGATTCCTCGCTGCACCCGGAATGACACACGAACTCATTGCGTTTGTCGGCGGCGGCCAGATGGCCGCAAGCCTGATCGGTGGCCTGCTCGCCGCCGGGCACCCGGCCGCGCGCCTGCGCGTGGCCGAGCCCGACGCGG
>JBOICR010000290.1:0-4339 GCA_050740195.1 Nevskiaceae bacterium
CGTCGACCTCTTCTGAAGAATCAATCGGGTCAGAGTCGATTGAAATCGTTCCGTGCGCCGGGAATCTATCGACTCTGACCCGATTGATTCTTCAGAAGAGGTCGACGGGATCCACATCCACCGACCAGCGCACCTTGCGCGCGTCCGGCAACGGGTCGAACACGGGGACGGCGCCCGCGAGCAACGCCTGCAGCGCCGAGCGCGAGGACGACTGCAGGAGGAGTTGCGCCCGGTAGCGCCCGGCGAGGCGCTCCATCGGCGCCGGCACCGGACCGAACACGCTGACCCGGGGCTCGACCGGCAGCGCCGCGCGTGCCTGATCCAGGAAGCGCAGCGCCTGCGCCAGCGTCGACGCCTCGGCGCGCAGCAGCGCCAGGTGCGAGAACGGCGGCAGCCCGAGCGTGCGGCGCTGCTTCAGCAAAGTCTCGGCCAGCGCGCCGTAGCCGCTCTCGAGCAGGCGCAGCAGCTCGGGGTTCTTCGGCTCGTGGGTCTGCAGGATCACCTCGGCCTGCTGGCCGACCCGGCCGGCGCGGCCGGCCACCTGCGTCACCAGCTGGCCCATGCGCTCGAGCGCGCGGAAGTCGGAGCCGTACAGGGCCTGGTCCACATCGAGGATGCCCACCAGCGACAGGCCCGGGAAGTCGTGGCCCTTGGCCAGCATCTGCGTGCCGACCAGGATGTGGATCGCGCCCGAGCGGATGTCGGCCAGCAGCTTCTCCAGCTCGCCGCGCCGGCGGATGCGGTCCGAGTCGAAGCGCTCGATGCGCTTGCCGGGGAAAGCGTCCTGCAAGCCAGTCTCGATGCGCTCGGTGCCGTGGCCCGCCGGCATCAGCGCCTTGCTGGCGCAGGCGCCACACGCGACCGGGATCGCCTGCTCGGCGCCGCAGTGATGGCACATCAACCGGCCGCGCGCGCGATGCAGCGTCAGGCGCGCATCGCACTGCTTGCAGGGCGCCTGCCAGCCGCAGTCGTGGCACAACAATACCGGTGCGTAGCCGCGGCGGTTGATGAACAGCAGCGCCTGGCCGCCGGCGGACAGGTGCCGGCCGATGGCCTCCAGCAGCGGCGCCGACATGCCGTGGTCGAGCGGGCGGGTACGGATGTCGAGCAGCCGGATCGTCGGCGGGGCCACCGAATGCACCCGGCGCGTGAGCCGCGCGTGGCGATAGCGGCCGGCGCGCGCGTTCTGCCAGGTTTCCAGGGAGGGCGTGGCGCTGCCGAGGATCACCGGAATCTTCGCGCGTTGGGCGCGCACGATCGCCAGGTCGCGGGCCGAGTAGCGCAGACCCTCGTGCTGCTTGAACGAGCCGTCGTGCTCCTCGTCGACGATGACCAGCCCGAGATCGCGAAACGGCACGAACACGGCCGAGCGCGTACCGATCACGATGGCGGCGCGACCGGCGCGCGCCGCGAGCCAGGCCTGGGCGCGTTCGCCATCCGGCATGCCCGAGTGGTAGCTGACCACGCCGGCGCCGAAGCGGTGCAGGAAGCGCCCGGCGAGCTGCGGCGTGAGGCCGATCTCGGGCACCAGCACCAGGACCTGCCGGCCGCCGGCGATGACGTCGGCCGCGCGCTGCAGGTACACCTCGGTCTTGCCGCTGCCGGTGATCCCCTCGAGCAGCGTGGCCGAAAACGCCGTCGCCTCGCGCAGGGCGCGCAGCGCCTCGGCCTGCTCGGCAGTCAGCGGCGGCGCCGCCTCGCGCGGCGCGACGTCAGGCGGCGGCTCGAACCATTCTGCCCACTGGTTTTGCAGAAGCTTCCTCAGCATCGTCGGCGAATGCTCCGGCAGGACATCGCGAGAAGCCGCTCCAGCCCGCAGCGCCTCGAGTAGCGCGCGCTGGGCGTGAGCTCGTGCCGGCACGTCCTTCAGCGCCGCGCGGCCCGCGGGCGTAATGCGCAGGCTCTGCAGCGTCTTCAGCGCAGTGTCGCCACCCGACCGCAGTGCCGACGGCAGCGCGGTAGCCAGCACCTCGCCCAGCGGGTGCTGGTAGTAGCCCGCGGCGAAGCCGCACAGCTCGAGCAGCTCGGGCGTGAGCAGCGACTCGGCATCGAGCACTTCGCCGACGCTCTTGTAACGACGCGCCGCGGCCGCCTCGGTGCGCGGCGCCGCCAGCGCCACGCCGACGAGTTGGCGCGCGCCGAACGGCACGCGCACGCGCGCGCCGGGGACGATGGCCAAATCTTCGCCAGCCCGGTAATCGAAGTGGGTGTACAGCGGCACCGGCACCGCGACCGCGACGAGCCGCTCGGACTTCACGAGCCCGCTCTCTGTGTGGATAACTCTGGGGAAAAGAGGCGCCCGGTTGGACGCGCGGCGCCGCCGTGGCGACCTGACGAAATGGTCGCGCCGGTCACACACGGAATTTGTACTGTCAAATCAACGCGATACATATGAATGTGAAGCGGCGCCTGATGGTGCTGCCGAAGCCCGCCGGCCCCGGCGGGTGAGCCTGATTTGTTAATAAGGAGCGGTTTGTCAAGCCCCCGCGGCCCCGTGCGGCTGCAGCGCCACGCGGCGCGCGCACGATAACACGCGTCTGACGGGAGTCCCGGCGTCGACGCGTTACACTGCGGCGCGCAAAAGTTTCTGCCGATCCTGCTCGTGACGGAGGAGTGCGTGGGCAAGCGATTACTCATGGGGGCGGCACTCAGCGGGCTGGCGCTGATCGGCTGCGGCGATCGCGGGGCACAGGGGCCGGCGGCGCACGGCGTGGACCTGGCCGCCAGGACCGTCTCGATCGGGGTCCTCAACGACGAAAGTGGCCCGGCTGCGGCGATCGGCCGGCCGTGGGGCGCCGGCTTGCGCGTGCTGGCGGCGCAGATCAATGCGGGCGGCAGCGGGCTGCTGCCGGAAGGCTGGAAGATCCAGCTGGTCGAGCGCGACCACGGCTACAACCCGCAACGCTCGGTGCAACTGTTCAACGAGATCCGCGACCAGGTCCTGTTCATGGCCACCACCTTCGGCACGCCGAACACGCTGCCGCTGCGCCCGCTGCTGGAACGCAACAAGGTCGTCGCCTTCCCGGCTTCGCTGTCGTCGAAGATGGCCGAGTTCGAGTACACGCCGCCGATCGGCCCGTCGTACAAGCTCGAAGTGATGCGCGCGCTCGACTGGATGGTCCAGCAGGCCGGCGGCGCCGACAAGGTGAAGCTCGGCCTGGTCTACCAGCAGGACGACTACGGTGCCGACGGGCACGAAGCAGCGGCCGAGACCGCGCCGAAGCTCGGCATCAGCGTGGTGTCGCAGCAGACCTACGCGGCGGGGCAGCCGGACTACACCGCGATCGTCGCCGCGCTGAAGGACAGCGGCGCGACGCACGTGATGCTGACGACGCTGCCGAGCGCCACTTCAGCGATTCTGGGCATCGCCGCGCAGCTCGACTACAAGCCCGTCTGGGCCGGCAACTCGCCGTCGTGGATCGATCGCTATTTCGACGCCAAGGTCGTGCCGCCGGCGATCTTCCAGAATTTCCACTGGGTCACCTCGTTCGCGTTCTGGGGCGAGGACGTGCCGCTGATGAAGCCGTTCCTCGCCGCCTACGAGAAGTTCGGCCGCCCGATGGCTGCGCCGGACTATTACATCCTGGCGAGCTACGCGATCGGCCTGATCGAGATGCAGGCGCTGACGCGCTGCATCGAGTCCGGCGACATCACGCGCGAAGGCTTCCTCAGGGCGCTGCGCGCGATGAAGGACTACGACACTTATGGCGCGACCGCGCAGCCGCTCGACTTCACGAAATTTCCCTACGCCACCGGCAGCCAGACGCGCATCCTGAAGCCGGACTTCGGCAGGAAGAGCTGGACCGTGGCCGCCGGCTACGCCACTCCCTCCACGCTCGCGCCGTAGCCTCGATGTTGCGCGTCAGCGGCCTCGAGGTCGTCTACCACTCGGTCGCGCGCGTTGCCTCCGGCGTGAGCCTCGAGGTGCCCGAGGGCGCGATCGTCGCGCTGCTCGGGCCCAACGGCGCCGGCAAGACCACCGTGCTGCGCGCGATCACCGGGCTGCTGCCGATCCACGACGGGCGCATCACCAAGGGCACGATCGAGCTCGGCCCCGGATCGGGGTCCGGGGCAGGCGCGACGAGGCTCGACGGCCTGGCCCCCGAGCGGATCGTGCGCCACGGTCTGGTGCAGGTGATGGAGGGCCGGCGCATCTTCATCGAGCTCACCGTCGAGGAAAACCTGCTGGCCGGCACTTACGGCCGCAGCGATGACTGGCGCTCGGACCTGGATGCGATCTACACGCAGTTCCCGCGCCTGGCCGAGCGCCGCCGCCAGACCGCGGGCCTGCTGTCGGGTGGCGAGCAGCAGATGCTGGCGATCGGCCGAGCGCTGCTGG
>JBOICR010000291.1:0-8258 GCA_050740195.1 Nevskiaceae bacterium
CCGATGGTCGGCCCCGGCATGGCGTACGCCGAGATGATCACGGGCGACCACATCCCGAGCCGCGAGCCGTCGCCGGTCAAGGACGTCGACAAGTCCGAGATGTTCTGAACCTTGAGCGGGGCGTAGACTGCCCGCACTTCTCCGAAGAGCTTCCCAAATGGGCACTCCACACGTCGGCAATCCGCACGTCCTGGTCGAGGTCAAGGACCGCGTCACGCTGCTGCGGATCAACCGGATCGAGAAGAAGAACGCGCTGACCGACGCGATCTACCGCGCCTTGGGTGATGCGATCGTCGCGGCCGACGCCAATGATGAGGTGCGCGCGCTGGTGCTGACCGGCACCGGCGATTCGTTCTCGGCCGGCAATGACATGCTGGATTTCCTGAACCAGAAGGGCACCTTCGAGACCACCGGTGCGTGCTACTTCATGAAAAAACTGTACGACTTCCGCAAGCCCGCGCTGGCCGCGGTCAACGGACTGGCGATCGGCATCGGCACCACCCTGCTGCTCCACTGCGACTTCGCCTACGCCGGCGAGTCGGCCACGTTCAAGATGCCCTTCGTCGGCATCGGCATCGCGCCGGAGTTCTGCTCGAGCTACCTCTTGCCGGCGATGCTCGGCCATCGGCGCGCGGCCGAGTTGCTGTACACCAGCGACAGGTTCGACGCGAACAAGGCGCTCGAGTGTGGCCTGGTCAACGGCGTCGTGCCCGACGCCCAGGTCCTCGAGCACACGCTGGCGCAGGCCCGCCGGCTCGCCGAGCAGCCGCCGGCGGCGCTGCGCACCTGCAAGCGCCTGCTGCGCGAGGCGCTGAACGAGCCGGCGATGAAGGCATTCGACCGCGAGGTCGCGGAGCTCGACCGCATGGTGCGTGGCAATCCGGAAGCGACCGAGGCGATGACGGCCTTCATGCAGAAGCGCAAGCCGGACTTCTCCAGGTTCAAGTAGAAAAAATTGACATCCGTATCCCACTGGCGTAATAAGTGACGCACGCGTCACTTATTACGGAGGGCTGATGGCCGCAAGGCGGGTCGCCGTAATCGGCGCCGGTCCCTCCGGCATCGCCGCCGCCAAGGAATGCATCGCGCAAGGTCTCGGCGACGGGCTCGTCGTATTCGAGAAGGGCGACCAGCTCGGCGGCAACTGGGTGTACCGGGAGCAGCCGGGTCATTCCAGCGTCTACGAAACCACCCACATCATCAGCTCCAAGTACTACTCCGAGTACGAGGACTTCGCCTTCCCGCCCGGTGCGCCAGACTTTCCGCACCACACCCACCTGCGCCAGTACTTCCAGGATTACGCCGATCATTTCGGCGTCACGCGGAAGATCCGCTTCCACACCGAAGTGCTGAAGGCAGAACGGGCCGCCGACGGATCGTGGACGCTGCGCACGCGCGGCCCGGACGGCGAGCGCAGCGAGACCTTCGACGCGCTGATGGTCGCCAACGGCCACCACTGGAACCCGCGCCTGCCCGAGATCCCGGGCCGCTTCGCTGGCGAAATCCTGCACTCGCACGAGTTCAAGACCAGCAAGCCCTTTACCGGCAAACGCATCCTGGTCATCGGCGGCGGCAACTCGGCGGCCGACGTCGCGGTGGAATGCTCGCGTGTGGCGACGCGCTGCTGCATCTCGATCCGCCGCGGCCACTGGTTCCTGCCCAAGTTCATGTTCGGCTGGCCCGGCGACGTGATCTACGAGAAGACCGCCGGCTGGATGCCGCGCTGGCTGCGCCAGCCGCTGCTGCGGCTGGCGATTCGCCTCGTCGCGGGCACCAACGAACGCTTCGGCCTGCAGAAGCCCGCGTACAACGTGCTCGAAGGCCACCCGACGCTGAACTCCGAGCTGATGTATTTCCTCGGCCACGGCGAGATCGTGCCCAAGGTCGGCGTCGAGCGCTACGACGGCCACACCGTGCACTTCACCGACGGCACGAAGGAGAACTTTGACGTGGTGATCACCGCCACCGGTTATCGCATCAGCTTCCCGTTCCTCGACCGGTCCTTCGTCGACTGGGAGGACGCGACGCACGTGCCGCTGTGGCGGCGCATGTTCCATCCCGACGTGCCGAACCTGTACTTCATCGGCCTGTTTCAGCCGCTGGGCTGCATCTGGCCGCTGGCCGACTACCAGGGGCTGCTCGCCTGCCTCGAGATCAACGGCAAATACCGGCGCCCGGCAGACCTGCGGGCGGCGATCGAGCACGAGCGCCGGCACCCGCACTTCGACTTCGTGCAGACCGTGCGCCACTCGACCGAGGTGGACCACGCCGACTTCCGCAAGGAGCTGCTCGCCGAGATTCGCAAGGGCGGCGGCAAGCCGCACACGCGCCCCGCCAACGCTTCGATCTACCAGAAGGACGCCTGGCAAAAATATGCGTAAAAAGCCCGGCAAACGCGAGCAGAACAAGGTCGCCAACCGCGGCGCGATCCTCGAGGCCGCCCAGCGCGTGTTCCTGGCGCGCGGCTACGACGCCGTCACCATCCGCGACGTGATTCGCGAAACCGAGCTGGCGTCCGGCACGTTCTACAACTACTTCCGCACCAAGGAGGACGTGCTGCGTGCGCTGATCGAGCAGCATGTGCAGGAGCTGACCGAGGAGCTCCGGCGCGTGCGCGGCGCGGCGCGCTCGCTGGACGAGTTCATCCACGGCGCCTATCTCGCCGCGTTCACGCGCATGACGCGGGACCCGGCGCTGTACACCCTGATGATGCGCAACGAATCGACCGTGCGCTCGCTGTACGCCGACGGCGTGATGGGCGTTTCGATGAAGGCGCTGCGTGACGACATCGAGGACGCGATCCGCCGCGGCATCATGCCGCCGCTCGACGCCGACTATCTCGCCGCCGTGTTTTTCGGCGCTGGTTACGAAATGGGGCGGATCCTCGCGGCAACGCCGAAGAAGGATCCCGCGGCAGCCGCGACGTTCGCAACGCGCCTGTTCCTGGGCGGGGTGCACGCGTTCGCGTCGGACAAGGTCGCGACGCTGAAACCGAGGGTGCGGGCGACGTCCTGACGCCCGCGCGGTGCTCCGCCGTCAGCAGCCAAATTCAACCTGGAAGGTCCGCGGCGTCGCCTGGTCGTCGGCGTAGATGCTGAATGTGCCGGTGCCCGTCGCCGGGGGACCACCGACATTGACGGCGTAACGACCGTCGCCCAGGTCCCGCGCGATGCGCGAGCTGCCGCCACGCGGAGCGATGGTCGTCAGCGAACTCAGCGTGACCCCCGCGGGCCCCGAGAACTCCACGGCGATGAGGTGTCCTGGATCGCCCATGCCCGCGTTGGCGAACCTCGGCCTGAAGATGATCACGTCGACGCTGCACGCGAACGGCGGTGCGTCGGTCACCGAGGTCATGGCGCCGGCCGATGGACCGCGGTAGTGGAAGCCCTTGTCCAGCGGCGCGCTGTCGCCGGAGCCGTCCGGGTTGGTCGTGTACGGGAAGCCGAGCAGCGGACCGGCGAACGCGTTGTCGCCAGTGTTGATCGACAGCGAAGGCGTAATCGGGTCGAGGTAGAAGCCTTGCTGGAACCGCGGCAGCGTCGGCGTGCTGGCCGGCATCCCCGGATCCTGCACGTTGTTGGCGCTGGCCCCGACCGAGCCGTCGAAGCGCATGTTGTCGCCGGTGTCGGTCGTGCCGGGGCTGCTGTTCTGGTTGAACCAGACGATACTATTGTGGAAGTTCACGAAGACGCTGAACGACACGCCACCGCCAGCGTCAGTCAAGTTGTTCGGCGTCTGGTTCCAGGCCACCGTGTTCGAGTTGAAGTCCACGTTCGGATGTGCGACCAGGTTCTCGATCTCGACACCGCCGCCGTCGGTAACCGTGTCGGTCGACACGTTGCCGAGGAACAGGTTGTTGAAGATGCTGGTGTCGTTGGTCGGGTGGATGTGCAAGCCGCCGCCTGGCCGCAGCGAGCGGTTCGACAGGAACATAGAGTCCGCGACGGTCACGAAGGCCGTGTCGATGAGATTGATGCCGCCGCCCGGACCGTTGTTGGCGGTGTTGTTCGCGAAAGTCGTGCCGGAGATGTTGACGCTGTCGCCGGGCCCCGCCCACACGCCGCCGCCGCCGTAACTCGGATCGGGTCCGCCGCCCGTCACCAGATTGCCGGTCACCGCGCTGTCGGACAGCGTCAGGTCGGTCGAGATGCCGGCGTAGATGCCGCCACCGCGACCGCCGGAGCCGGCGTTGACGACCGTGTTGTCCCGGACCCTCGAGTTGCTGACGACCAGCGTGCTGTTCGACGTCGTGTAGATGCCGCCGCCGCGGGCCACGCCCACCGATACGCCCGTCGCCGTGTTGTTGTTGATGGTCGTGCCGAACACGTCCAGGTTGGTGCCGTTGGCGTAGGCGCCGCCGCCCCACGCCGCGCTCGCGCTGGTCACCGTATTGAACTGGATTTCCGAGTCCTGCACGGTCAGCCGCGTCGGCGGCGAGCCGATCACCGCGACGCCACCACCGTTGGCGCTCGCAGCGTTGTTATGGACCCGCACGTGATCAAGGGTCACCGTGGCCTGGCCGAGCAAATCGTGGACCAGCACGCCAGCGCCGTCCGGCGCACTGCCACCGGTGATGTTCACGTTCTTGAGTCGCAGCTCGAGGCCGTTCGAAACCTCGACCGTGGACCCGCTGCCAAGCGCGTCGAATGACGTGGTCGGCGGGAATTGCGGCACGAATTGCGAGGGTCCGACCGAGCCGACGAAGGTGACGAAGTTGCGCGTCGCGCCGTCGGCGAGATTGAGCGCGCCGGGCGTGGCCGTGCTGTCGTACAACACGATGAACTGGTTCACCAGGGCCGGCGGATACGGCGCCAGCGCGTCCAGCAACTGCACCACGCGCGCGTTGGTCAGCACCGGCCCGGTGCCCGCCGGCAGGTTGTCCCAGCTCGTACCGACATTGGCGTCGTCGCCACTGCCGCTGACGCGGATTGTCGCGTTCACGATCAGCGCGCTGCTGGCCACCGCGATCTCGAGCCCGTCGCCGGCGCCGTCGGCGTCGGTGTCGGGCGAGTTGGGGTTGGTACCCAGCGATATCTCGAGGGCGAAGCTCAAGCCGTCGCCGTCCAGGTCGGACGCGGCCCCCGGTTTGCACTTGCCGGCGCTGCCGGCGGTGACGATGGCCTGGATCTCCGGTTGCGACAGTGCCCGGCCGAACATCTCGACTTCGTCGATCAGGCCTTGGAAGAAGCTGATCACGGTGGGGCCGGGCTCGACATCGGCGCCGATCGTCATCGACGAGAGGTCGTATCCGATGAGCGACGTGTTGAGGTTGTTGGCCACCAGCGATCCGTTCACATACAACGCCTGCAAGTCGGAGGCGTCATCGAACGTGTAGGCGACGTGGTACCAGGTACCCGGCGTCGGCACGAAGGCAGCCGTCACCGCGGCTCCGTTACCCGCGGCGTCGTGAGCATCCGCCTCCAGCGTGTTCCCGTTGCGCAGCAGGATGTACGCCTCGCCGAGGCCGCTCAGGTCCCGCGTCACGATCATCTGGTTACCGGCGGCCGAACTGAAGTTGACCCAGGCGTCCAGCGTGATCCCCGACTGCGGCACGGCAGGTCCGTCCGCAACATCCACGTAGTCGTCCACGCCGTCGAACGTGAAGGCCTGCGCGACCTTGCCGGTGTTGAAGCCCGCGCCGTTCAGCGTGCCGTGCCGGCCGCCCTGGATGTCGAAGGCATCGCCGTCGCCGGGATACCAGGAAATCAAGCCCGCGGGTGGCGCGCTGCAGGTTGCCGGCGCCCCGCCGCCGTCGTCGCCGCCGAACAGCAGCCAGCGGTCGTCGCCCGGGCCGGCGCTGGCGACGAGTATGGAGCCCGCCGGGCCGCCAGGCCCGGCCGCCTGGATGTCGCCGAGCCAGACATCCGTGTTGCCGGCGGTCGAGAAGAAAGTGAACTGCGTGTAGCGGCCGAAACCGACCGCGAACACGCTCGGGCCCTGGGAGACGTTGAGCACCGACTGGAAGAAGTCGCCGGTCGGCGTCGACGTGGCCGGATCGACCAGCTCGATGGCGGCGGTCGTGGTCGACGCGCCAAGACGCACGAAGATGGCCTGGGCCGCGATCGTGTCCTCGCAGCTTGCGGAGAAATCGCAGGTGGTCTGGAAATTCTTGCCGGCCCACGCGGCGTCGGGGACGTTGGTCACGGGCGAGCCGTCGTCGAGGAAGGCATGGGCTTCGTGCTCGGGCGCCCCGCCCGGGTTGTTGACCGAGACGTAGACGCGGCCGTTGTCCGTCGTGCCGAGCAGGTTGAAACGCAGCGGCGACAGGCTGTCCGTTGCGATCGGGATCACGGATCCGCCGGCCTTGGGCACCGAGTACACGCCGGCCGATGCGCCGCTGGTCTGGAACACGATGCGGCTCGTGGTCTGCTCGAGGTTGGTCGTGTTGCCAAACCCCGGCGACGTGACCAGCGCCGCTTCCTGCCCCGTGCCGGTCGCGGCATGCGCGATCTTGAAGATTCCGCTGCCGTCGGCGCTGGTGAAGTACAGGTTCGTTGCGTCGACCGTGGACGTGTCGAGAGCGCTGGTAAAGGCAATGCCGTCGGTGACTCCGTAGTCGAACAGCTCGGTCAGCGTGTTGCCGGCGACGTTGAAGCGCAGCAGCTTGTATTTGGGGTCGGCGTCGGTCGGGTTGGCGCGAATGTAGATGGCCTGGTCGCCGAACCCGCGTATCACGCGGCTGTAGGTCTGGCCGCTGCCGGCGATGTCGAGCGATTGCGTGAACACCGGCGTGCTGAGGTCGGCGACGTTGCGGCGCCTCAAGTCGAAGGTCGAGCCCGTGCCGTCGTCCTCGGTCGTCAGCACGCCGACCAGGTTGCCGTTGGCGTCGGCGATCCCGGCGATGCCGCAACAGTTGCCGAAGCCGATCTGCGTGCCGCCAGCGGCCCCCGGCGTCGTCACGGGCACGAGCCAGGTCTCGGCCGTGGCGAAGTCGTCGCTGGTGTTGCACAGGCCGTCACTGCCGGCGGTGTCGACACGCACGATGCCGTTGGTCGGCGTGCGGATGTCCTCGGCCACGCCGTTGAAATCGCAGGCGTCCGTGATGTTCGACACCTGCGCCGGCGTGTGGCTCACGCCCGGCTCGAGATCGACACGCCAGATCCTGCGGCTCGTGCCGTCGTCGTGGATGTAGATCAGCTTCGAGGCGTGGATGCTGGTGGCCGTGGTGCCGGTGCCGCTGGCTTGCAGCAGCGTCTGCGACACGAACCCGGTCGTCGGCAGCCCGCTCGCCACCAGGACCGGGCTGGCCGGATTGGCCGGGTCGAACAGCTTCAACTCGCCGGCTCCGGTGAGGTACGGCAGCAGGGGCTCGGTGCCCGCGACGGGCAGCACGTCCACGTTCAGTGTGTACGGGATGCTGACGATCACGCCGCCGTTGGCCGTGCTGCCGGTGTCCTGCACCTGGAAGGTAAAGCTCGTGTACGGCGTTCCGGACTCGCCCGGATCGGGCCGGAACTTGAAGCGGCCCAGCGTGATGTCGCTGGTGGTGATCGGCGGGAACGGCAAACCCGTGATCGGCTGGTCCACGGCACCGTCATTCAGGATCAGCGTGCCATCGGCGGGGAGGCTCGCGAGCACGATGGCCGCGAAGCTGTCCACGTCGCTGCCGGCATCGGTCGCGTCCGAGAAATTGAACTCGGCGGTGCCGAAAACGTAGTCGACGTCCTGGTCGGTCTGGATGCCGAAGGTCTGCGAGGACGGCGCATCGCTGACCGGGTCCACCGTCAGCGTGAAGGTGTCGACCGCGGTGGCGCTGCCGGGGTCGGTCACGGTCATCGTGATCAGCGCGCTGCCGTAACCGTCCCCCACGGGAGTGATGATGACGGTGCGGCTCGCGCCGCCGCCGCCCTCGACGATGTTGGCATCCGGCACCAGTGTCTGGTTGCCGGACGTACCGGCAAAGCCGAGAGACGCCGCCGCGGTCTCCGCATCACCGATCGTGTAGGCGATCGATCCCGTGTTGGTGTCTTAGTTGATGCTGCCGTTCGGAAAATCGCTGATGGTCGGCGCATCGTTGACCGGAGTGATGGCGATCGTGACGGTCGCGATGTTCGAGTCCAGGCCGTCGTTGGCGCGGTAGGTGAAGCTGTCGGAGGTCGTCTCGGATCCGTTGTGGGCGTACGAGAACGTGCCGTTGGTGTTCAGCGTGAAGGTGTCGACCGCGGTGGCGCTGCCGGGGTCGGTCACGGTCATCGTGATCAGCGCGCTGCCGTAACCGTCCCCCACGGGAGTGATGATGACGGTGCGGCTCGCGCCGC
>JBOICR010000292.1:0-3626 GCA_050740195.1 Nevskiaceae bacterium
CCTGGTGGCGGTGCGCGATCTCGGTCAGCGAATTGAGGTGCTCGTTCAGGATGCGCACGACGGAATCGGGCGGCAGCGCCTCCGCCATCGCGGTGAAGCCGCGCACGTCGGTGAACATCACCGCGCAATCGACGCGGCGCTGGTGGTGCAGCAGTGCTTCGCGCTCCGCGTCAGGCAGCTCCAGCAGGTGCTCGACGACGTTCTTCGACATGTAGCGCTCGAACAGCGCCTGCACGCGGTCGCGCTTCTCGGCTTCGAGCGCCAGTTGCGCGTTCTCCTTGTCGAGCTGCGTGCGCTTGAGCCGCATGATCGAGCGCACGCGCGCGATCAGCTCCGGCCCGAACACCGGCTTGGCGATGATCTCGTCGGCATCCGAGTCGAACGCCCTGGTGCGCGACTGCGGGTCGCCGAGCGACGTGACCATGATCACCGGCGTGCCCGAGGTCTTCGGGTCGCGCTTGATGCGGCGCGACACGTCGAAGCCCGACAGGCCGGGCAGCATCACGTCGAGCAGCACCAGCGCCACCGGCCCCTTGGCGAGGATCTCGAGAGCCTTCTCGCCGCTGTCGGCCTCGACCACCGCATGGCCTTCCGCCGCCAGGTACGTGGACAGCAGCATCCGGTTGTCGGGGTCGTCGTCGACGATCAGGACCGGGGCGGGCGCGAAGTTCATGGCGCCAGCTTCACGGTCTTCAGGAAACCGCGCATCTCGTCGAGGGCCGTGCCGATCGCCGCGGCATCGTTCGCCACCGCCGCGTCCTCGATGCGCCCGCCGATCTGCGACAGTGGCGGCAGCCCGTAGCCGCCGGCCGAGCCGCGCATGTTGTGGCCGAGCCTGCGCAGCCCGGCGAAATCCCTCGCCGCCAGCGCCTGCTCGATCTTGCCGAGGTCCTGCTCGCGGTTCTTCAGGTACCCGGGCACCAGCGGGGCGATCAGCGGGTCAGGTCTGGCCACGAATGGTGGCGAGTCGTTCATCGCGGGCTACTCGACCGTGACCGACTTGGCCAGGTTGCGCGGCTGGTCGACGTCGGTGCCGCGCAGCACGGCGGTGTGGTACGCCAGCAGCTGCAACGGGATCGTGTAGACCAGCGGCTCCTGCAGGGGCTCGATGTGCTCCGGCATGCGGATCACCTCGACACCCTCGGCCGGCTCGATGCCGGAGTCGGGGTCGGCGAACACGTACAGGCGGCCGCCGCGCGCGCGCACTTCCTGCAGGTTGCTCTTCAGTTTCTCGAGCAGCGCGTTGTTCGGCGCGACCGCGACCACCGGCATGTCATCGTCCACCAGCGCCAGCGGGCCGTGCTTGAGCTCGCCGGCCGGATAGGCCTCGGCGTGGATGTAGGAAATCTCCTTGAGCTTGAGCGCGCCTTCCATCGCCACCGGCCAGCTCGGCCCGCGGCCGAGGAACAGCGCGTGATGCTTGTCGGCGAACTGTTTCGCCCAAGCCTTGATCGCCGGCTCGAGCTCGAGCGTGTGCTCGATCATCGGCGGCACGTGCATCAGGTGGCGCGTGGAGGCGGCCAGCACCCTGGGATTGACGCCCTGGTGCCTCGCCAGCGCCAGGCCGAGCAAGCCAAGCGCGGCGAGCTGCGTGGTGAACGCCTTGGTCGAGGCCACCCCGATCTCCGGGCCGGCGCGCGTCATCAGCACGAGGTCGGCCTCGCGCACGATCGAGGATTCCGGCACGTTGCAGATCGCCAGCGTCGCGAGGTAACCGAGCTTCTTCGCCTCGCGCATGGCCGCCAGCGTGTCGGCGGTCTCGCCGGACTGCGAGATGACGATGAACAGCGTGTCCGGACGCACCACCGGGCGGCGGTAGCGGTATTCGCTCGCCACCTCGACCGTGCACGGCAGCCCGGCGCCCTGCTCCAGGTAGTAGCGCGCGATCAGCCCGGCGTGGAAACTGGTGCCGCAGGCGACGATATGCACGGACTTCACGCGCCGGAAGATGTCCGGCGCTTTCGGCCCGAACACCGCGTCGAGCACGTGGCCCTGCGCGATGCGCTCGGACAGCGTGTCGGCCACCGCGCGCGGCTGCTCGAAGATCTCCTTCTGCATGTAGTGCGCGTACTGGCCCTTCTCGACGGCGTCGGCCGACAGCGACGATTCGTGCACCTTGCGCTCGACCGGCTTGCCGGCCGCGTCGAAGATCGCGATGCGGTCGCGGCGGATGTCGGCGACGTCGCCCTCCTCGAGGAACTGGAAGCGGCGCGTCACCGGCAGCAGGGCCTGCACGTCGGAGGCGACGAAGTTCTCGCCCCCACCATTTGACCGCGCGGCCAGCCCGATCACGAGCGGACTGGCGATGCGCGCCACCACGATGCGGTCGGTCTGCTGCGCGTCGAACACGACGATGGCGTAGGCGCCTTCGAGCTGCTTGACGGCGCGCTGCACCGCCGCGGTGAGGTCGAGACCTTGTTTCACGAAGTCGTGGACCAGGTGGGCGATGACCTCGGTGTCGGTCTCGGAAGTGAAGGCATAGCCCTTGCCGGCGAGCATCGCCTTCAACTCCACGTAGTTCTCGATGATGCCGTTGTGGATCAGCGCGATGCGCCCGCCGGAGACGTGCGGGTGGGCGTTGGCCTCGGTCACGCCGCCGTGCGTGGCCCAGCGTGAATGGGCGATGCCGATCGGGCCGGCGCTCGGGTTGGCCTTCAGCGCCTCGGACAGCTTCACCACCTTGCCGACCGCGCGCTGCAGGCGCAGCTTGCGGTCGTCGCCGACGACGGCAACGCCGGTCGAGTCGTAGCCGCGGTACTCGAGCCGGCGCAGTCCTTCGATCAGGATGGGGACGACGTCACGGTTGGCGACGGCGCCGACGATTCCGCACATGAGGTCGGGGGGCCCGGGGGTTGGACGAGAATTGTAATGGGTTTCCCCCGCGGCCCCGTTTCAAGGCGGCTTTTAGCCGCCACCCCCTTACGGCTTCGAGCTCAGCGCCACCCAGGCCGGCGTCTCGCCGGTCCAGTGGTAGGCCACCATCTGCGTGAAGTCGCCGTAGGGCGCGACGCCGCCGTCGACTTTCGCGTCGACCACGTGGCCATTGTCGAGCACCACCCGGCTGCCCGTCGCGCTCGCCACCAGCAGCGAGACGTGGCACACCTTGCGGCCGTTCTCGACCGGCGCGTTCTCGTCGCAGGAATACAGCTCGCTGACCGTGTACTGCGGATACGCGGCGAATTCGGCGCGGACTTGCGCGACGTGATCGGTGCAGACCAGCGGCTCGCCGCCGTTGCGCGCCAGCACGTCTTCGTTGATGGCGCGCGCGATCACTTCCAGCCCCTTCTGGCCGTGGTTGACCTCGGCGCAGTACGCGCCGAGCGTCGGCGTCTCGCCGCCGAACGCGCAGTAACCCTCGGACGGGCGCCAACCGGCGGCGAACTTCGCGTCGAGGTCCTGCGCGGAGCCCATGGTCATGCAGCCGGTCGAGGACAGCGCAGCGGCGGCAAGGGTGAGCGCCTTCAGCGAGCTGAGGATCGGACGGAGCGTGGTGGACATGGCGTGCCTCCTGTAGAACGTGGAGACACCTTAGTCAGCGTCGCGTCGCGGGTCTGTCGGTGAACCCTGAGACCTTGTGTGAGGCAACCCCGCCAGTTTCTGTCAGGGGAACCCTGACGGGGGAAACC
>JBOICR010000293.1:0-11847 GCA_050740195.1 Nevskiaceae bacterium
CGTCGAAGCCCGTCTGGTCCTGGATTTCGCGGAAGCAGGTCGGGCTGGTGACGTTGACCTCGGTGAGGCAGTCGCCGATCACGTCCAGGCCCACCAGCAACAAACCGCGCGCGGCGAGCACCGGGCCAAGCGCGCCCGCGATCTCCTGATCGCGCCTGGACAACGGCTGCGCGACGCCGCGCCCGCCCGCGGCCAGGTTGGCGCGTGTTTCGCCCGCTTTGGCGATGCGCGCGAGCGCGTGGGGCACGGGCTTGCCGCCGATCAGCAGGATGCGCTTGTCGCCCTGCGCGATCTCGGGCAGGTAGCGTTGCGCCATGCAGTAGGACGTGCCCTGGCGGGTCAGCGTCTCGTAGACGACCGTGGCGTTGGGATCGGCTTCGCGCAGCACGAACACCTGGCTGCCGCCCATGCCCTGCAGCGGCTTGACCACGATCGCCCCGTGCTCGCGGTGGAACGCGCGCAGCTCGGCGAGATCGCGCGCGATCAGCGTCGGCGGCGTGCATTGCGGGAACCAGGAGATGAAGGCCTTCTCGTTGGCGTCGCGCAGCGCGCGCGGCCGGTTGACCACCAGGGCGCCGGCGTCCTCGGCGCGTTCCAGGATGTAGGTGGCGGCGACGTACTCGAAATCGAACGGCGGATCCTTGCGCATCAAAATGCAATCCAGGTCGCCTAGCGGCAGTACCTGCGGCCCGCCGAGCTCGAACCAGCTGGCCTTGTCGTCGCGAACCTTCACCGGCCGCGCCCGCCCGTAGGCGGCGCCGTCGCGCAGCCACAGGTCGGCGAGCTCGAAGTACAGCAAAGTCCAGCCGCGCGCCTGCGCGGCCAGCATCAGCGCGAGGGTGGTGTCCTTATAAGGCTTGATCGATCCGATCGGATCCATCACCACCCCGAGCATCCGGCTCAAGCGGTGCCTTCGCCGTTGCCGGCCGGGCGGCCGCTCTGGGCGATCTCACGCGCGGCGGCGAGCAGCGCGAGACGCGCGACGACGCCGTAGGCGTAGAAGCGGTTCGGACGTTCGTCCGGCCCGCAGCTGGGGTCGGGGTGGCTGCAAGGTTCCTCGAACGCCAGCATCTGGAAGCGCGAGCCGGGCGCGTTCAGGTTTTCCTGGTTGCTGCGCCCGCCGTGCACGCGGTAGAAACCGCCGACGACGTAGTGGTCGATCATGTACACGACCGGCTCGGCCGTGGCGCGATCGGGCCCCCAGGTTTCCTGCGTGTAGACGCCCTCCTGGATGATCGCGCCGGTCACTTCCTTGCCTTCCTTGGTCGCGGCCATCTTCTTGCGCGCGTCGCGGTTCATCTGGCGCACGTCGTCGGCGCTGCGCACCGTCATCACGCCCATGCCGTAAGTGCCGGCGTCGGCCTTCACGATCACGAACGGCTCCTGCGTGACGCCGTACTCCTTGTACTTGGCGCGGATGTCGGCCAGCAGCAGCTCGACGTTGCCGACCAGGCACTCCTCGCCTTCGCGCTTCATGAAGTTGATCTGGCCGCAGTTGCGGAACAGCGGATCGACCAGCCACGGATCGAGGTCCAGCAGCTCGCCGAACTCGGTGGCGACGTTGCGGTACTGGCCGAAGTGCTGGGTCTTCAGGCGGTTGTGCCAGCCCAGCGCCAGCGGCGGCATGATCGGCTGCTCCACGCCCGTGAGGATCTCCGGCACGCCGCCGGAGAGATCGTTGTTCAGCAGCACCGAGCAGGGCACGAAGCCGTCGACCTGAAGCCGGCTGCCGTCGCGCTTGAGCGGCTCGAGCGCCAGCGAACGGCCCGATGGCAGTGCGATCGTCTGCGGCGCCCTGAGGTCGGGCAGCAGCGAGCCGATGTGCACGTTGAACCCGGCCTTGCGGATCAGGCCCTGGAGCGTCGCCACGTTCTCCAGGTAGTACATGTTGCGCGTGTGGTTCTCGGGCACCAGCAGGACGCCCTTGGCGGTCGGGCAGACGCGCTCGACCGCGACCTGCAGGGCCTGCACGCACAGCGCCTCGAACGCGGGGTTCAGGTTGTTGAAGCCGGCCGGGAACAGGTTGGTGTCGACCGGCGCGAGCTTGAAGCCGGCGTTGCGCAGGTCGACCGAGCCGTAGAACGGCGCCGGGGTCTCGCGCCACTCCGACCGGAACCAGGCCTCGATGTCCGGTGCGCGGTCGAGCAGGCTCTGCTCGAGTTGCAGCAGCGGCCCGGTCTGGGCGGTGGTCAGTCGGGGAACGGGTGCGAGCATGCAGGCGGGCGGCTTGCGAACGGACCCGCATGGTAGCGCAACAACCCTGCGGGACTGCTTCAAGAAAGCGCCCTAACATGCTAAAAGGTTTGGCCGGGGGCGGGTTCAAGCGCACAATGGGAAGTCACCCGCAAATTCTTGGCGAGCAAGGGGGAAGGGTAGTGTCCAGCCCAGCGAGCGACCAGGCCGGATCCAAGGTCATGGTCATTGACGACAGCCTGACCATCCGGCGCACCGCGGAAACGCTGCTGGCGCGCGAGGGCTACGCGGTGATCACGGCTTCGGACGGCTACGAAGCGCTGGGCAAGATCGTCGACCACAGCCCCGACCTGATCTTCATCGACATCATGATGCCGCGCCTGGACGGCTATCAGGTCTGCGCCCTGATCAAGGGCAATCCGAAATTCAGCGGCACTCCGGTCGTCATGCTGTCGAGCAAGGACGGCGTGTTCGATCGCGCGCGCGGCCGCATCGTCGGTTCGGACCAGTACCTGACCAAGCCTTTCACGAAGGACGAGATCCTGAAGGCGGTCAAGTCTTACGTGAAGAAGTGAGGCGCCAGTGAGTTCGGCACTGACGGCGCTGCGGGACGACCCCTTCGCACTGCTGCTCGCGCTGGAACAGCGCCTGCAGACCGCGCGCGTCGACCTCGCGGCGGGCTCCGCCCAGTTCTGGACCGGCCTGGGCTTCCGCCTCGGCGATCGCTGGCTGGTCGCGCCGCGCGAGGAAGTGCGCGAAGTGATCGCGCTGCCGCCGCTGACGCGCGTGCCCGGCTCGCGCCCCTGGCTGCTCGGCCTGGCCAACGTTCGCGGCGGCCTGTTGCCGGTGTGCGACCTGCATCGCCTGCTCGGCGAGGAACACAACGCGCTGGCGCGCAACTCGCGCGTACTGGTCTACAACTCGGACCGGGTGCCGGCCGGGTTCCTGGTCGACGAAGTGTCCGGCTACCGGCAGTTCACGCCGACCGACCAGCGCAAGGAGCTGGTCGCGGATGCGGGCGTGCTGGCGCCGTACCTGCTCGGCGCCTTCGTGCGCGAGAGCCAGCCGTGGCTGGCGTTGTCGCTGCACAAGGTGGCCCTGGGCGAAGCTTTCAACCGGGCGGGCTGGTAGGCGCATGAGCGCCAGTCCGAGCGGCGCGCAATCCAGCCTGCACTGGGTGCAGGGAGAGCTCGCGCAGAGCCTGAACCGCGTCCGCACGCTGCTCGAGCAGCACATGGAGACACCGGCCAACCAGCTGCCGCTGCAGCAGGCCGTGGTCGAGTTGCACCAGGTGCGCGGCACCGCGTCGATGATGCAGTTCGCCGGCGTGGTCGCGCTGACGGACGAGATGAAGGCGACGCTGCAGGACCTCCTGCAGGGCCGTATCAAGGAAACCGAGGGCGCGTACTCCGCGCTGCTCGGAGCTTCGGTCCAGCTCGGCGACTACATCGACGCGCTGGCCAGCGGCCTCGAAGATGCGCTGCTGGTGTTCCAGCCCGCCATCAACGAGATGCGGCTGGCGCGCGGCAAGCCGGCGCTGACCGAGGCCGAGATGTTCGCCGAGCAGCCGGTGCTGACGGCGACGCCGGTGACGCTGCCGCCGGCGGACACGCGCAAGCCCGGCGCCGCCAGGATCATGGCGCAGAAGTTCCAGCCGGTGTTCCAGCAGAACCTGCTGCAGTGGATCAAGGGCCAGGACGTGCAGCTCGCGCTCGGCAGGCTCGGCAAGATCGCCGAGCAGCTCGCGGCCTGCGCCACGCTCACGCCGCATTACCAGTTGTGGCGCATGGCCGCCGCGCTGGCCGAGGCGCTGCTGACCAAGGGGCTCGACGAGTCCGCGGACCTCAAGAAGCTGTACGGGCGCGCCGCGGCGCAGATGAAGGCGCTCGGCGACCAGGGCGAGGAAAAGGCGGCACCCGGCATCGGCACGCTGCCGTACCAGTTCCTCTATTACGCCGGCCGCAGCAAGAGCCAGGGCCCGCGCGTCACCGCGCTGCGCAACGGCTACCCGCTGACGCGCCTGCTGCCGTCGCCCGAGAACCTCGAGGCGCTGCGCCAGCGCATGCGCGGCCCGAACACCGCGCTGCTGACCAAGCTGTCCGAGGAGATCCGCAAGGAGCTGACGCTGGTCAAGGACCACATCGATCTGGTCGTGCGCTCGGGCGACAAGGCTCCGGCGCACATGAACGAGACGGTGGAGAAGCTCAATCGCGTCGCCACCACGCTGACCATGCTCGGGCTGTCGTCGCTGCAGGGCACCGTGCAGGCGCAGGCGCGGGTGCTGGCGGGGCTCAAGCCGCGCGAGGTCAAGCCGACCGATCCGGTCTGGCTCGACGTGGCCACCGCGCTGCTGCGCGTCGAGCACACCCTCGACGACGCGCTGTTCCACCAGCTCAAGCGCCGCGGCGAGGCGGCCGCGGTCGAAGAAGCGATCCCGGGCCTCGACGTGCGCGAAGGCCGCGAGGCCCTGATCCGCGAGCTGCTGGTCGACCTGGCGCGCATCAAGACCGACGTCGATGCCTACCTGAAGACCGGTGACGGTGCGCAGCTGCCCGAGGCCGGCCGGCTGCTCGGCCACCTGCAATCCGGCATGTTCGTCCTGCAGAGCGAGAAGGCCGCCCACGCCCTTGCCCAGCTGCGCGACTACGTCGCCAGCCCCGATTTCAGCGGCGTGCGCAACGAGAAGGCGCAGGCCGAGCGTTTCGCCGACGTGATCGCGGCAGTCGAGTATTACCTCGAGGCGACGCGTGCGCGCGCGCCGGACACCACGAGGCTGGCCGACAACATCGAGGCGGCAGTCAAGCGGCTGGACATCAGTGCGCTGCGGTCGGCCAAGCCCGCCGCACCGGCCGGTGCGCCGGTTGCCGCCGCGCCGGCGAGCATGGCGCCGGACGAAGTCGATCCCGAGATCCGCGACATCTTCCTGGAGGAAGCGGCGGAGGTGCTCGGGCACCTGCAGACCAACATGCCGAAGCTGAAGAAGAACGCGGCCGACAAGGAGCTGTGGACCGAAGTGCGGCGCTCGTTCCACACCCTCAAGGGCAGCGGCCGCATGGTTGGCGCGCGCGACATGGGCGAGTTCGCGTGGTCGGTCGAGAACCTGCTGAACCGCTGCCTCGAGGGCACCCACGCGCTCGATCCGCCGGTGATCGAGCTGATCGACGGCGCGGTGAGCCTGCTGCCCGACCTGGTCGCGAGCTTCCGCGACCGCAAGCCGATGGCGCCGGCCGCGCAGGAAGTCCAGAACAAGGCGCACCGCATGGCCAAGGGCGGCGACGCCGCCGGCCCGGACCAGGGATTGCTCGGCGCCTTCATTGGCGACGCGAAGGAGCGCCTCGGCGACATCCGCGCCTGGCTGACGGCGCAGGACCGCACCAAGCAGGACTTCAACATCGACGACCGCGTGCTGATGGCGTTCCACACGCTGCGGGGCAGTGCCGCGCTGCTGAACGCGCAAGGCATCTCCGGCCTCGCCGGCCAGCTCGAGGATTACCTCAACGCGCTGCGCGGCGCGCGCATGAAGATGCCGCCGAACGGCCTGCAGCTGCTGAGCGATGCCGAGCCGACGCTGGCCGAGTGGGTCGACCGCCTGGCCAAGGGCAGCGCGGTCGAGCCCGACCTGAAGCCGTGGGCCCGCCGTCTGACCGAAGTGCAGGAGAGCCTGCCGGCGAGCGCGCTGGAAGCGGCGCACGAGCTGGGCGCCAACGAGCAGTTCGCGCACGAGGCGTTCACCAAGCTCGAGGAGATCGAGCGGGTCTTGCTCGGCTGGAGGGAGAAGCCCGGCAGCACGGATTTCCACGTGAAGGAGCTGCAGCGCATGCTGCAGATGCTGCACGGCGACGCCGTCAACTCGCAGTGCGAGGGCCTGGGCCAGGCCGCCGCCTCGCTGGCCAAGCGCCTCGACGAATTCGTCGGCGGCCGCAGGGTGCCGGAGCCCGCCTTCTTCCGCGAGACCCCGAAGCTGGTCGAGCGCATGTACATGCACCTCGACGATTTCCGTGAAGGCAAGATCCTTCCATTCCAGGAAACCATCGAGGCGCCGCCGCCGCCCGACGTCGTGCCGGCTGCTGCCCCGCAGGCGTCATTCACCGAGACCCTGAAGGCGCCGGTGAAGCCGGAGCAGGTCGTCGAGCCGCCGCCGGTGGAGGAAGCACTCGAGGTTCCGCCGGTCGCCGAAGTCGAGGAGCCCGCGGCGGAAGTCGCGTTCGAGGAGACCATCGAGGCGGTGCCGCCGGTCCAGGAGACCGCGCCCGGCGAAATCGATCCGGAGCTGGTGTCGATTTTCCTCGGCGAAGCCGACGAGTTGATGGAGTCGCTCGACCGGCAGTTCGCCGCGCTCGAGCGCGATGCCGGCTCGAAGGAGCCGCTCGCCGAAGTCGCGCGCGCCCTGCACACGCTGAAGGGCGGTGCGCGCATGTGCGGGCAGGAAGGCATCGGCACCGTCGCCCACAAGCTCGAGTCGCTGATCGAGCACGTCGCGCAAGGCCGGGTGGCGCGCGACGCCGCGCTGCACGCCCGCCTGCACCACGTGATGGACGGCCTCTACCGCCTGCTCGACGCGGTCAAGCGCGGCGAGAAACCCGACGAGGCACCGGTGCTGGCCGAGCTGGAAGGCGGCGCGGAAGCACCACCGGCGCAGGAAACCATCGAAATGACGATGGTCGAGCCACCGCCGCGGTCCGCGCCGCAGCCGCCGGCGCCGCCGGTGGCGGTCGCGCCCGGGCTGACCGCCGCCGCGGTCGCGGCGATGAAGACGTCCGAGATGCCCGCGATCGCCTACGACGCCGACCTCGCGCAGATTTTCGCCAGCGAGGCGGCCGAGCTGATGGAGATGCTCGAGACCTCGCTCACGGCCTGGCAGTCCGACGCCCACAACGACGAAGCGCTGCGCGAAGTGCAGCGTGCGCTGCATACGCTGAAGGGCGGCGCGCGCATGGCGGGCCTGATGTCGATGGGCACGGTCGCGCACGAAATGGAATCGCGCGTCGACGAGATCGCGGAGAGCCGCGGCCCGGTGGAGGCCGAGGCGCTCGCCGCGCTGCACAGCCACCTCGGGACGCTGCAGCGCATGCAGGACCGCCTCGCGCGCGGCGAGGGTGCGGAACTGGCGGCCGAAGGCCTCGGCCAGCCGCACCTGCCGGCGATGGCGCCGTCCAAGGCCGAGCCGGAAGTGGAGCACTTCGAGGAACCTGAGCCGCCGCCGGAGCCGCCAAAGGCGCCGCGGATGACGACGACGGAGATTCCGGCCCTGATCGGCGGCGGGCCGAGCACGATCACGATGGCCGCGATGCCGGCCCCTGCGCCGGCGCCGGTCGTGCCCAAGGGTCCGTGGGACCCGAACCTGTTCTGGAAGCCGGAAGACGCGCTGGGCATGGCAGCGCGCCAGCGCGAGACGGCGCGCGTCGGCGTGGAACAGCTCGACAAGATGATGAACGAGGCCGGCGAGATCTCGATTTACCGCTCGCGCATCGAGCAGAACACCAGCGCGCTGACCTTCCAGCTGACGGAAATGCAGCAGACCATCGAGCGCGTGCGCGAGCACCTGCGCGCCCTCGAGCTCGAGACCGAGACGCAGATCGCCGCGCGCGGCTTCTCGGTCGGCCTCGACACGTCGGGTGACAAGCGCGCCGACTTCGATCCGCTCGAGATGGACCGGTTCTCGCGCATGCAGGAGCTGTCGCGCACGCTGTCGGAGTCGGTCGGCGACTTGTCGGCGCTGCGCGGCACGATGGACGACCAGCTGTCCGAGGCCGAGACGCTGCTGATGCAGCAGGGCCGCGTCAACACCGAAATCCAGCAGGGCCTGATGGGCACGCTGATGGTGCCGTTCTCGCGCCAGGTGCAGCGCCTGCAGCGCGTCGTGCGCCAGACCGCGCAGGAGTCGGGCAAGCAGGCCGACATCACGTTCGAGGGCATGGAACAGGAAATGGACCGCAACGTGCTCGAGCGCATGGTCGCGCCGATGGAGCACTTGCTGCGCAACTCGGTCGTGCACGGCCTCGAGGGGCCCGCCGCGCGCAAGGCGGCGAAGAAACCGGAGCAGGGCACGATCAAGGTGACGCTGCGACGCGAAGGCACGCAGCTCGTGATCGAAGTGGCCGACGACGGGCAGGGCCTCAACTACGCGGCGATCCGCAAGACCGCGGTCGAGCGCGGCCTGATGGCGCCCAACGCCAAGCTGCGCGACCAGGAAATCGCGATGTTCATCTTCGAGGCCGGCTTCTCGACGGCCAAGGTGGTTACGCAGACCGCCGGTCGCGGCGTCGGCATGGATGTGGTCGCCTCCGAAGTGAAGCAGCTCGGCGGCGCGCTCGAGTTGTCGAGCGAGCCCGGCAAGGGCGCGCGGTTCCTGATCCGCCTGCCGCTGACCCTGGCGCTGTCGCAGGCGCTGCTGGTGGGCTGCGGTACCGAGGCCTACGCCATTCCGCTGCCGACGATCGAGAGCATCGCGCGCGTGCAGGTCGACAGGCTGCCCGACCACATGCGCGAGGAGGGCGATCCATTCATCTATGGCGGCCAGGAGTACAGCGTGCGCACCCTGGCGTCGCTGATCGAGGCGCCGGGCTACCAGTTGCCGGAGGACGCCAAGTCGCTGCCGGTGGTGCTGGTGCGCCTCGGCGAGGGCCTCACCGGCGCCGACCGCCGCGTCGCGGTCGTCGTCGACACGCTGTTCGGCAACCGCGAAATCGTGTCGAAGGCGGTCGGCCCCCAGGTCAGCGCGGTGCAGGGCATCAGCGGCGCGACGATTCTGCCGGACGGCCGCGTCGTGTTGATCGTCGACGTGCCGGCGCTGGTCACCAACCGCGCGCGCCGCGCGGCGGTCGTCGAGGTGCAGCACGACGAGGTGATCGCCGCGCCGATGGCCGACGAGCGCCAGACCGTCATGGTGGTCGACGACTCGATCACGATCCGCCGCGTCACCGAGCGCCTGCTGACCCGCGCCGGCTACCGCGTCATCACGGCCAAGGACGGCCTCGACGCGATGACCCAGCTGCAGACCGAATCGCCGGACGTGATGCTGCTCGACATCGAGATGCCGCGTGCGGACGGGTTCGAGGTCGCCACGTTCGTCCGCAACAACGAGCGCATCAAGGGCCTGCCGATCGTCATGATCACGTCGCGATCGGGCGAGAAGCACCGCGAACGCGCACGCCAGATCGGCGTCAACGGCTACGTGATCAAGCCGTACCAGGAGGACCAGCTGCTCGGCGAGGTCCGTGACCTGCTGGCGGCGCGGAGATTCTGATGGCACGCGAAGACGTCTATGCGGTGCTCGTCTCACTGTCGTCGGACACGCTGCTGCTGCCGAACGCCGCCGTCGCCGAGGTGATCTCGGCCGAGCGCATGGACGCGCCGCCCGAGGGGTCGCCGCCGTGGCTGGCCGGGCGCGCGACCTACAACAACCGCCAGCTCGCCGTTGTCCGGTTCGAGGTCATGAACGGCGCGTCGCCGCCGGAGAATTCGCGGCGCACGCGCCTGGCGGTGATCCAGCCGCTGACCGGAGCGCTGCGCACCGGCCAGTACGCGATCGTGTGCCAGGGCTATCCGCATCTGGTGACGCTGAATCGCACGGCGCTCAAGAAGGAAGAGCTGGTGTCGAGCGACAACGACGAGCTGGTGCTGACGCGCGTGTCGATCGCCAACACCAACGCGCTGATCCCGAACCTCGAGAAGATCGAGGAGCTGCTGGCTCCGATCGAGAGCGCGCCGGACGGCGTCTAGAAGAATCGGGGTCTGACCCCCAAATGCACGACGTCATCATCATCGGCGCCGGCCACAACGGCCTCACCGCCGCCTCCTACCTGGCGCGCGCCGGCAAGAAAGTGCTGGTGCTCGAGCGTCGCGGCGTCGTCGGCGGCGCAGCCGTCACCGGCGAACTGGCGCCCGGCTACCGCATCTCGACCGCCTCGTACCTGATCAGCCTGCTGCTGCCGGAGGTCGAGCGCGACCTCGAGCTGCGCAAGCATGGCTACAAGGTGTTGCCGCGCAACCCGTCGTCGTTCACCCCATTCGAGGACGGCCGCTCCCTGCTGATGGGCTCCGAGATGGAGCTCAACCGCCGCGAGATCGCGAAGTTTTCGGCGCGCGATTCCGAGGCCTACCCGCGCTACGAGGCGCTGTTGAACCGCATCGCCGATTGTCTCGAGCCGGCGATGATGGAAACGCCGGCCGACCTGCTGCCGCTGCCGAAGCATTGGCGCTCGCGCGGCTTGTTCGACCGCCTGCGGCACTTCGGGCGCGGCCACCAGCTGTACCGCGCGCTGGCGAAGCTCGGCGACGAACTGCCGGAGGCGATGGAGATCCTGGTCGGCGCCGCGCGGCCGATCCTCGACCGCTGGTTCGAGTCGGACGCGCTGAAGGCCACGCTGGCCACCGACGCGATCATCGGCACGTTCCAGCCGATCTCGGCGCCCGGCACCGGCTACGTGCTGCTGCACCACGTCATGGGCAGCGCCGGTGGCGCGCGCGGCGTGTGGGGGTATGTCGAAGGCGGCATGGGCGCGCTGACCCAGGCGCTGGCGAAGAGCGCGCAGGCCGCCGGCGTCGAGATCCGGACGAACTGCGCGGTGGCGGCGATCGAGGCGGTGGGCGGGCGCGCCAACGGCGTGCGGCTGGCGAGCGGCGAACTGCTGCCGGCGCGCTGCGTGGCGTCCAACGCCGATGCGCACGTGACGTTCGAGAAGCTCCTCGACAAAGCCCATCTGCCGGCGAAGTTCCGCGACGCGGTGGCGCGCATCGACTATTCGAGCGCGAGCATGAAGATCAACTTCGCGGTCAGCGAGCTGCCGAACTTCACCAGCCGGCCCGGCAACGCCGAGCCGGGGCCGCAGCACATCGGCACGATCCACATCGGCGTCACGCTCGACGACCTCGAGCGCGCCTACGACGATGCCAAGTACGGCCGGCCGTCTGCCAAACCCGTCATCGAGATGACCATTCCCTCGGTGCTCGACCAGACGCTGGCGCCTAGCGGCCACCACATGGTCGGCCTGTTCGTGCAGTACGCGCCGTACCGGCTCGCCGCCGGCAACTGGGACACGCTGAAGGACACCTTCGCCGACCGCTGCATCGCCGAAATCAGCCGGGTGGCGCCGAACTTCGCCAAGTCCGTCCTGCACCGCGAGGTGATCTCGCCGGTGGACCTCGAGCGCATCTTCGGGCTCACCGGCGGCAACATCTTCCAGGGCGCGATGGGCCTGCACCAGCTGTTCTCGCTGCGCCCGGTGCCGGGCTGGAGCGACTACCGCACGCCGCTGAAGGGACTGTATCTCTGCGGCGCGGCGGCTCATCCGGGCGGCGGCGTGATGGGCGCGGCCGGCCGCAACGCGGCGCGGGAGATGCTGCGCGACCTGTGACGCCCGCGTGTGCGAAAATCGCGCGGCACTTCAGGGTGGAGACGAGCGGATGCGCCAGCTGAGCGGTCTCGACACGATGTTCCTGAACCTCGAGACCAACGCCGTGCCGATGCACGTCGGCGGCCTGACCGTCCTCGATCCCGCCAGCGCGCCCAAGGCCTTCGGCTTCGCCGCCGTGAAGCGCCTGATCGAGAGCCGCCTGCACCTGCTGCCGATGTTCCGGCGGCGGCTGGTGGAGTCGCCGCTCAACCTCGACCTGCCGTACTGGATCGAGGACCCCGAGTTCGACATCGAGCAC
>JBOICR010000294.1:0-2929 GCA_050740195.1 Nevskiaceae bacterium
CTGCGGCATCGAGCACTTGCATTATGCGGTTGAGCGCGTAGTGGGTGAACGTAGTCGAATGGGCCGTCGCGGAATAGCAGAACTCCATGTGGCTCGTGCGATTGCCTTTCGCATCGTAGCCGAGCTCGGTTCCCACCTGACCCGCGGCGTCCTTGACCTGGCGGAGTCGCGCCAGCGTGTCGAACGCCTGCGCCCCGCTGCGCATGAGCGAGCCGGCCGGATCGAACACCTGCTCCTGGGTGCGGTTGCCCTGTGCATCGAGCGTGTAACGGATGCGGTTGCCGGCGCTGTCGCGGACATCGGTCAGGCGGTGCGCGGCGTCGTGGTCGTACTCAAGAAACGAGCCGTCGGGCAGCGTGACTCTGTCGAGCAAGCCGGTCGGCTCGTAGTCGAAGGTCGTCATCGCGCCCGCAACAGTGCGTGTCTTGAGGCGCTGGCGCGCATCGTACGTGAGCGTCGTGGTCACGCCGTTCGGATCCACGATCGTCAGCGGGCTGCCGTGCGCGTCGTAACTGGTGACTTCAGTGGCGTGGCCGAGCGCGTTGGTGACCGTGCGGACGTGGCCGCAAGCGCCGCCCGACGCGCACTCGTAGTACGAGTAGGTGGTGACGTCGCTGACGTCGGTGCGCGGACCGTCAACCGTCAACACCTGACCGGCAGAGTTGTAGGTCCAGGCGCTCGTGCGAGCTTCAGCGGATGCCAGGTCCGTCACCGTCTGCGTGAGCTGGTCGCCCGTCGCTTCGTCGTACGTGTTGACGGTGCGCCGGCCGGGTTCGTCGATCTGGGTCGGCCGGCGGAACGCCGGATGCCACTGCGTCGTGATCGTCCGTTCCTGCGCCGTGCCTGCCGCCTCGGTGCGCGATTCCTCGAGGCCGCGGGCACTGTACGTGTAGCTAGTGACGTTGCCGTTGAAATCTGTGCGGCTGGCGAGGAAGCCATTGGCGTCGTAGGTCGCGTCCTGGTTGCTGGTTCCGCAACCAATGCAGGGGGCCGTCGTGCCGCCGCTCCGGATGAGTCCGGCGACCGTGGCGAAGGAGCGTTTGCGCGCGGTGCCGAGCGCGTCGGTCACCGTCGTGGTGCCGTCCGTGTTGTAAGCCAGCGATACCTTGTCGACGCCGCCGGCGTGCTCCGAAGTGACGGCGCGAGACTGCGTGCCGTACCCGAAAGTCGCGAACCGCGATCCGTTCTCGTCGATGATGCCGGTCAGCAAGTGTGTGACGCTGGTGTTCTCGTACAGGTATTGCCGCGTCCGCAGGTCCGGATGGGTCACTTTCGTGAGGCGCTGGCCGGTGGTGTCGTACGTGTACTCGAACACGCCGCCCGCGGGATCGGTCACTTTCCAGACTCGGCCCTGGGCGTTGTACGCCAGCACGAGCTGCTGGCCGAACGGATTCTGGACGACGCTCAGGCGCCCGTTGGCGTCGTAGGCCAGCGTCTGTGTGAGACCGGCGCGGTCGGTGATCGACTGCAGCTTGCCCTGGGCGTTGTACGTCTCGACGCCGCCATCGTTCGTGTGGAGCGCGAATCCGCCCGCCGTCTTCTCGAGGCGTTCGGTGACATGCGGCGCCGTGCCCAGGAACGTGCCGCTGGCGAGCTGGTAGTTGGTGGTCGCATCCACCGAGCCGGTGAACGTCAGCTCCCTGCCATCGGCGCGGACGGCATAGATCTTCACGTTGCTGACGATCCACTGGTTGGGTGCCGTGCCGTACACGCCGTAGTTGTTGATCTTCAGCACACGGTCGTAGCTGTGGCGCCAGTAGAAGCCGTGCCTTCCGCCGGTCCAGCCGATGAAGGAGTTGTAGCTGCGGCCCCAGTTCAGCGGCGACGGCCCGCGGCCGGTGTAGTCGATTTCCTTCTGGAACTTGTTGCCGCTCTTCGCATGGATGGGGTTGCCCTCCATCGGGCTGCCGGCCCCGCCGCAGCTCTCACAGGCCCCGTAGTTGCAGCCATCGCCGGTGCCGAGCGCGCACGAGGCGCCGCCCGCCCAGTGAGTGCCTGCGGCGCAGGTCGTACAACGATGCTCGCTGGAGATGCTGTCCTCGTGGCCCGACGGCGACCCGATAGGCGCGTCAGCCCACGTGCAGTAGCCCGCGGAAAGGGAGGTTTTCTTGCACCAGTAAATTCGGATGAAAGCGGTGCCGCCGCCGTTCGGCTTGGTGTAGTTGCCCTGGCACTTGTACTGAGCACCCACCCACTCTTCGAAGTTCTCGGTGCGCGGAACACTCGACACGCACTGCCCCCATTTCGGATCGTTGTAGGCACCGACGTAGCTACCGCCGCCAACTTGTTGCCAGTAGCCGGCTTGCCCCGTGGTGCAGTGGTGTGCGACTGCGGAGCCCGTGAACACGAGCGACAGACCGAAAGCAGCGGTGCGTAGCACACGAACCAGGCGATTCATCGGTGATCCTTCCGTGGTGATTTTTTCGCCCGGTCGAACGGCGCAAGCGGACGCGCAAGGTACGCACTGCTGCTGCGGTGCAACATTCCCCCTTGGTCGAAGGATGTGACGCGGCGCACAAAACGCCCGCGCGAATGAAATTTCGTAAGCAAGGGTGCATCCGGGCGTCTTGCGGCCCCGCCGGAAGGGGCGTAGCGTGCGCGCCCCATGAAGAAGAACAAGGGCGCCGCCACGGCGGCCAACCCGCTCCCGGACACGGGCCGGACCTGGTTTTTCCGATGAAAATCATCATCTTGGGCGCAGGCCAGGTCGGCGCCACGCTGGCCGAGAACCTGGCCAGCGAGGCCAACGACGTGACCGTGGTCGACACCGACGGCGCGCTGCTGTCCGACCTCCAGGACCGGCTGGACCTGCGCACCGTCCAGGGGTTCTCGAGCCACCCGAGCGTGCTGCGCCGGGCCGGCGCCGACGACGCCGACATGATCATCGCCGTCACCGAAAGCGACGAGACCAACATGCTGGCCTGCGAGA
>JBOICR010000295.1:0-4998 GCA_050740195.1 Nevskiaceae bacterium
CCGGCCAGCGACATGTTCAGCGTGCGCGGGATCGGCGTCGCGGTCAGCGTCAGCATGTCCACTTCGGCCCGCAGGCGTTTCAGGCGTTCCTTGTGGCGCACGCCGAAGCGGTGCTCTTCGTCGACGATGATCAGTCCGAGGTTCCTGAACTTCACGTCGTCCTGCAGCAGGCGATGCGTGCCGATGACGATGTCGACGCGGCCTTCGGCAGCATCGGCAAGAGTCGACCTTTGTTCCTTGTCGCCGCGCAGCCGCGACAGCGCGGCGACCTTCACCGGCCAGCCGGCGTAGCGGTCGGCGAAGGTCCTGTGGTGCTGCTGCGCCAGCAGCGTGGTCGGCACCAGCACGGCGACCTGGCGGCCGTTCTGCACGGCGGCGAACGCCGCGCGCAGCGCCACCTCGGTCTTGCCGAAGCCGACGTCGCCGCAGACCACGCGGTCCATCGGCTTGTCGCGCGCCATGTCGGCCAGCACGTCGTCGATCGCCTTCTGCTGGTCCGGCGTCGGCGTGAACGGAAAGCCCGCGCAGAATTTCTGGTAGTCCTCGTCCTTCGCGGCCAGCACGATGCCGGGGCGCGCGGTGCGCCGCGCCTGGACTTGCAGCAGTTCTGCGGCCACGTCGTGCGCGCGCTCGCTGGCCCGCGCGCGTGCCTTGGCCCACCGATCCGCTCCGAGGGCATGCAGCGGCGCCTGCGCCGACTCGCTGCCGATGTAGCGGTGAACCAGGCCGAGCGAGCCGACCGGCACATACAGCGTGTCGCCGCCGGCGTATTCGAGCACCAGGTATTCGGCAGTGACGCCGCCGCTGTCGAGGCGCGTCAGGCCCTGGTAGCGGCCGACGCCGTGCTGGACGTGCACGACCGGGCTGCCGTCGCGCAGCTCGGACAGGTCGCGCAGCAGCGTCTCGGGATCGCGCGCGCGGGCCCGGCGTTTCTGCTGCGCCGGCGCGGTCAGGCCGAAGATCTGGGCTTCGGCCACGACGGCGCGGCCGTCGGCGAGCGCGAAGGCGTCCTGCAGCGGGCCGAGCACGGTCGCGACCCTCGGCCCAGCGTGCTTGCTCCCTTGCGCCGAGGGCATTGACCGGGTCTCGTCCTCAAAGAACTGCGGCCAGCGCTCGAGCGCGCGCGGGGTGATGCCGAGCGGCTTCAGCCACGCGAGCAGGGCCTCGCGCCGGCCGGGCGACTCGGCGACGAACAGCACGCGCGCGCCGGTTTCGGTCAGCAGGGCCTTGATCCGGTCCGCGCCGCCGGCGAGGGCAGTGCACGGACCGTTGGCGGTCGGGTTGGCCAGCAGCAGGCGCGGCAGGGCGGCCAGGCGCGCGAGCGCCTGCGCCGGCGGCGCGAACAGGTCGGCGGGCCTCATCAGCGGGCGCTCGAGGTCGCCGGCCAGGCGCTCATGGCGTTCTTCGATCTGCGTCCAGTCCTGCGCGAGCGCGCTTTCGGTGTCCGCAATCTCGGCGACCAGGCAGCGCTCGGGCAGGTAGTCGAACAGCGTGCCGGCGCGCTCGAAGAACAGCGGCAGCCAGGCCTCGATGCCTCCCGGCATCACGCCCTTGCTGACCTCGCTGTACACGCGGCTGCGCACCGGGTCACCGGTGAAGTACTCGCGATAGCGCCGGCGGAAGGTCTCGATGCCGGGCTTGTCGGTCGGAAACTCGCGCGCCGGCATCAGCCGGATGTCGCGCACGGTGCCGGTCGAGCGCTGGGTCTCCGCGTCCAGCGCGCGGATCGATTCGATCTCGTCGTCGAACAGGTCGATGCGGAACGCCTGCTCGCTACCCATCGGGAACAGGTCGATCAGCGAGCCGCGCACCGCGAATTCTCCCTGCATCTGCACCTCGGACACCGACTGGTACCCCGCGGCGGCCAGGCGCTCGCGGAACGGGTGCGGCGGCAGTTTGTCGCCGACCTTGAGGTCGAAGCGCCGGCCCTCGAGCCAGGCGCGCGGCGCCAGCGGCTGGATCAGCGCGTCGGCCGTGGTGACGAGCACGCCGCGGTCCATCCGCGGCAGCCGGTCGAGCGCGGCCATGCGCGCCGAGAGGATCTCCTGGTGCGGCGAGAAGTGGTCGTACGGCAGCACCTCGGTATCGGGCAGGTGCACGACCGGGTGCTCGCCGGCGAGGAAGAAGTGCAGCTCCTCTTCGATCCGATACGCCTGCTGCTCGCCGCTGCACACCGCGAGGATCACGCCGTCATGGCGACGCACCGCGTCGGCCACGGCCAGCGCCGCGCTCGAGCCCGGCAGCGCGGGCCAGCGCACCGGCTCGGCGGCCGGGGGCAGCGGAAGGCTCAATACGGCGTCGGACAAAAGAACAGTGCTCCGGAGGAACCGGCGCGGGAATTGTCTCACGCGCGTTCCATTAGAATCCGGTGCCCGCCGATCCCTGGCGGGGCCTAGGGAGGTCTCATGGAAGCGCGCCTGGCTGCCTGGGTGGTGCGCTGGCGCGTAGCGCTGTTCGCCGCGTGCGTGGTGGCGCTGCTGGCGGCCGTCGCCGGCGCGCGGCTGCTGTGGTTCGAGAGCAGCTACCGCATCTTCTTCAAGGACGACAACCCCCAGCTGCTGGCGCACGACGCCATCGAGGCGGCTTACACCAAGGCCGACAACGTCGCCTTCATCGTGGCGCCGGCCGACGGCCGCGTGTTCACGCGCGAGACGCTGGCGGTGGTGAAGGAGCTGACCGAAATCGGCTGGACCGTGCCGCGCTCGATCCGGGTGGATTCCATCACCAATTTCCAGTGGTCGCGGGCCGTCGGCGACGACCTGCGGGTGCAGGACCTGGTGCAGGACCCGGCGGCGCTGTCGGATGCCGAGCTGGCGCAGCTGCAGGCGGTGGCGCTGGGCGAGCCGGCGCTGGTCGACGGCCTGATCTCGCGGCGCGCGCACGTGACCTCGGTCAACGTGCGGCTGGAGATGCCGGCCGACAGCCGCGCGCAGGGCGAGGCCAACCGCGAGGTCATGGCGTTCGTGCGCGGCGTCGTGGCGCGCGTCACGCAGGAGCACCCGCAGCTGACGATCCACCTGATGGGGCAGGTGGTGGTCAACTACGGTTTCAACGAGATCGCCGAGCGCGACGCCGCGACCATGGTGCCGCTGATGTTCGCGGTGGTGGTCGTGCTGCTGGCCGTGTTCCTGCGCTCGGTCAGCGCCACCGTGGTTACGACATTGATCATCGTCGCCAGCGTGCTGTTCACGGTCGGCGCGCTGGGCTGGCTCGGCTTCCAGGTCAACCAGGTCAACGTCTCGGCTCCGGTCATCATCCTGACGCTGGCCGTGTCCGACTGCGTCCACGTGCTGGTGCACTACCTCAACGACCTGCGGCGCGGCCTGGCGAGCGAGGCGGCGATGACCCACGCGCTCGAGGTCAACCTGGTGCCGGTATTCCTGACCAGCTTCACCACCATGATCGGCTTCTTCAGCCTCAACACCTCGGAGACTCCGCCGATCCGCGAGCTCGGCACCGTGGTCGGCATCGGCGTCATGGGCGCGATGCTGATCACGCTGACGGTGCTGCCGGCGCTGATGCTGTGGCTGCCGAAGCGTTTCGCGCCGCCGGTGGACTCGCGCGGCTTCACCCTGGGCCCCCTGGCCGAGGTCATCCTGCGGCGGCCGCGCGCGTACTTCGCGGCGGTCACCGTCGTGGCGCTCGGCCTGATGGCGTTCATCCCGCGCAACGACCTCAACGACGACACCGTGGATTATTTCGACAAGAGCCTGCCGCTGCGCCAGGCGTTCGACTTCGTCCAGCAGAATCTCACCGGCATCGACACCATCGCCTACTCGCTGCCGGCCGAGGGCGCCGGCGGCATCTACGACCCCGCCTACCTCAGGCGGGTCGAGGCCTTTGCCGAGTGGTGGAAGCGCCAGCCCGAGGTCACCCACGTGTCGACGTTCGTCGACGTGATCAGGCGCCTGAATCGCAACCTGCACGGCGACGATGCCGCGTACGACCGCATTCCGGACGAGCGCGAGACCGTCGCGCAGTACGTGCTGTTGTACGAACTGTCGCTGCCGCAGGGGCTCGACCTCAACGACGCGCTGACCTTCGACAAGTCGGCCACGCGGCTGTCGGTCAACATCAAGGACACCCGGGCCAAGGAGATGCTGCAGATCGAGGAGCGCGCGCAGCGCTGGCTGGCGGACAACGCGCCGCAGATGCGCAGCTACGGCTCGAGCCTGTCGATCATGTTCGCCCACCTCGGCCAGGAGAACATCTACGGCATGATGAAGGGCTCGGCGCTGGCGCTGCTGCTGATCTCGGCCACGCTGGTCGTGTTCCTGCGCTCGTGGAAATTCGGCCTGCTGTCGCTGCTGCCGAACGCTTTCCCCGCGGCCATCGCCTTCGGCATCTGGGGCCTGACCTCCGGGCAGGTGAACCTCGCGGTGGCGGCCGTGTTCTCGATCACGCTCGGCATCGTGGTGGACAACACGATCCACTTCTTCAGCAAGTACCTGTACGCACGGCGTCAACTGCGCAACGGCCCGGAGGACGCCATCCGCTACGCCTTCACCACCGTCGGCGCCGCGTTGCTGGTGACGACCGCCGTGCTGACGCTCGGTTTCCTGGTGCTGGCGCAGTCCGATTTCGCGCTGAACGCGTCGATGGGTACAATGACCGCGATGGTCGTCGTCATCGCCCTGATGTTCGACCTGCTGTTCCTGCCTGCGCTGCTGCTGTGGGCGGATCCCGAGCGCAAGAAGGAGGCAGACAGCGCATGACCGCCCCGGCCCGCTTCGTGACGCACGCGGTCGAGAACCAGGTGCCGCCGCTGGCGCCCTACGACCTGTGGGCGACCGACCGCGCGCTGCGCGAAGCGGTGCAGCGCGAAGGCGGCGGCTGGGGCGAGCCGCAGCTGCGCGCCTACGGGCCGGTCGCGGGCGGCGAGCTGATGGAGCTCGGCTTCGCCGCCAACGAAAACAAGCCGAAGCTGAAGGCCTTCGACCGCTACGGCCACCGCATCGACGAGGTCGAATTCCATCCGGCCTGGCACCGGATCCTGCA
>JBOICR010000296.1:0-1957 GCA_050740195.1 Nevskiaceae bacterium
CCTCCAGCTTCTGCTGGCAGTCCTCAGCGCCGAGGTTCTCCCGCTCCAGCAGCCACAGCTTGTGCCAGGCCTGGCTGGTCAGGTCCTGCAGCATCTTGGCGACCCGGTCGCTGCCCTTCAGGGGCTCGCGGTCGAGCTGGGCGCCCCAGACGTTCTGCAGCGAGTCGATCGAGCCCCGCGCCATCGCGTAGCGCGCGAGGCCCTCGTCCGACGTCGCCTCCAGGCAAACCACGTAATGGCGGAACGTCGGCAGCGGCACGAGGCCGCCCGAGTAGCCCGCCGCGGCGATCATCGGCAGGGTCAGCCAGTCGTAGGCCTTGTGCGCGTACTGCAGGTAGTACACCGACACGTTCGCGTTGCGCGCGGGCCGGTGCGTCGGGCAGCGCATGACGAGGCCCCGGCCCGGCGCGTCCATCGCGCCGTTGCCGAACACGGCCGGCGGCCCCGACACGAACGAGCGGACGTTCGCGGACCTGAACAGCACCTCGCCGGTCTGCCAGGCATAGGCGCAGGGCCTGGCCGGGTCCGGCGGCGCGGCAAACCGCGTCTCCGAGCTGACCGAGTTCAGCGACACGCAGCCGCACGTCAGCAGCGGCAGCAGGCCCGCGAGCCGGCGGATCATGGCCCGGGCACCGTGCGGATCACATCGCACGCCTCGAACGCGCCGATCGACAGGCAGGCCTGCGCATCGCCGGCGTCGATGCCGGTCTGCCGCGTCTCGAAATGCAGCAGCAGGTCGGCGTAGCCGTCCGCGTTCACGTCCTCGACGTGGCCACGGCCGTGCGCCTCGGTGCAGTCGCGCTGCGCCGCGTCTTCGGCGTCGCCGAAGCAGGCCTGGCCGGGGTCGAGCGCGGCAGCGTCGAGCTGCGCCGAACCCAGCACCGCCACCGGGATCACACCGCGGTCCGACGGATTCACCGGATTGACCTCGCTGCCGGGCATCACGTCGATCAGCAGCGCGACCGGCGGCGGCGCGCCGCCGGCGACGCGGAAGGCCGCCATCAGGTTCGTGTCCTCGCTGCATTCGTTGCCGAAGTTGCAGGCCGTATCCAGGCTGAACCAGTGCAGCGTGAAGGCGAAGCCCACCGTGGCGCCCGGCGCCAGGCTGAAGTCGTGAGCGTCGTCGGCGCCATCGAGCGGATGCGACAGCTCGATGGTCGTGAAGGTGCCGTCGAGGCCCGGCGCGGCGGCGCCGTCGCTGCTGCCGCCGCCGTCGACGTCGCGCGCCGAGCAGCCGGCGAAGGACGGATCCTCGCTGCCGGGGCACGGATAGCGGTACACGTCCCAGAACTGCGGCGCAGTGAACTCGCCCACGAACATGTGGACGATGTCGTCGCCGGGCTCGAACAGCACGCCGTCGTTGTCGTTGTCGAACTCGAAGATCGGCTGCGTCGCGCCGCCGTACGCCGGGCGCCGCAGCTTCACCGCCAGGTAGAGGTTCGCATCGTCGTGCATCGCCAGCAGCGTTGCCGGCACCGTGCCGCCACCGTCGTGCAGCGGCACGCGCGCATCGAACTCGATCCTGCCGGCGTCGTCCCACTCGCCGGCGCTGATCACGCCGTCCAGCTGGGCGGTGCCACGCCCCTCCAGCACGATGCCACCAGACGCGGCGGACGCGTCCTCAGCCTTCCCGTCTTTCTGATCGTTCGGGAAACCGCACCCGGACAGAACCACCATCAAGGCCATCCCCTGCCACACGCGCTGCTTGCTCATCGCTGATCCCCCGTTTGGCGCCGGGGACCTCCGCCCCAGGCTCGGAATCAGCGTGCAGCGCGCGCGTCAAAAACTCCTGACGAATGCCGGGGAAATTCCTGAAAAAAAGCTGAAATCCGGCCGCGAGGTGCGGCCGGTCACACGTCGATGGTGCCTTCCAGGTACAGCGCGGCGTGCCCGGCCATGCGCACCCGGTCGCCGTCCAGCTCGCACCACAGCTCGCCGCCGCGCGCCGACAACTGGC
>JBOICR010000297.1:0-5872 GCA_050740195.1 Nevskiaceae bacterium
GCGTGCTTCAATCCGAGCGGCGAGCCGATCGCGTAGGTGTCCTGTCCCTCGCGCACGGGCGCAGTCGACACGTGCATCGCCTTGAGCGACCCCTTGGTCACCTTGATCAGGGCGAGGTCGCGCGCCAGGTTGGTCCGCACCACCTCGCCATAGAACTCCTCGTCACGGGCGCCGAGCATCTTGACCTGAGTGGATCCGGAGACGACATGCGCCGCGGTAATGACATAGGTGCCGTCGCCGATCGCAAATCCGCTGCCTTCACCCGCGCCGCTGCGGATCGTGACGACCGCGCCCCGTATCCGCTCCAGGTTCTGGCGGACCTCGCCCGTCCCGGGCGGCGGCTGGGCGACCGCGATGGTGTCGGCACGCGGGCCCTTGGTTCCCGCCTTGCGTGACATGACGTCGGCGAATTCCGGCTTCGCAGCGAGGCTCAGCAGCGCATCCCGGAATGCCTCGCGGAGCACGCCGGCTTCGCCGAGGTTCGTCTCGACCCGGCCGACGGTGCCCTTGGTCACTGCGCCGTAGACCACTTTGCGCTCGAGCGGCGAGAAAACCGCCCAGTCGATCGTGAGGCGAGCTTCGCCGATCGCGAAGGTCTTGTCGTTCCACACACGCGGGTAGCAGATGTTCAGCGACATGTCCTTGACGGTCGCGGAGACCTGAAGGTCAGCCTTCTTGATTTCCTCACCCTCGAACCGCTGCACCGCTTGCTGCACGGGCACGCCGAGGCTGGCCATCACCTCCCTGAAGACCGAGTCGAAGGCGCTGGACTCCGCCTTCTTGGTGCCGGCGGAGTACGTCAGCGGCTTGAGGTCCCGGCATCGTTCCGTAGCGGAGTTGAACTCGATCCCGATCTGCCCAAGGTTCCTGCCCATCGGAATGTCATAGGTCAGCGAAGAAAGGTTGGTCAGGATCGGGGACCGGTCCGCAAGATTGATGGGGCTGGGCGGCGCTTCCACAACTTGCACGGGCCTGTCGTACGAAGTCGCGCACCCGGCAAGGAACACGGCGAGCGCTACGCAGGGCGCGAGTGTCTTGGTGTGCATGGTCGAGCGAATCTCGAAATCCCCCAGGCGCCTATTGTACGCGAGGCTCCCGCGCCGCTGCAGGGGTCAGGCGCCGGGACGCCTGCGCCGGAACGCGTAAATCACGGCTCCTACAACGAGGGCCAGGGCGGCCGCCGCCAGGTTCTGCACGCCGGCGCTCGACAACAGCAGCAGCGACACGAGCAGCGCGCACACCGGGATGGTCGCCCGGCCGGGCAGGCGCAGCGCTCCGGGGCGATCGGCGAAGCGCGGCCGCAGCACCAGCACCGCGGCCGAAGTGCCGACATAGGCGAACAGGCGCGAGATCACCGACAGCAGCGCGAGCTGCACGAACGAGCCCGACAGCGCCAGCGGCAGGGCGATCGCCACCTGCACCAGCAGCGCGACGGAGGGCGTGTGGTACGCCGGGTGCACGCGCGAGAAGGCGGCCGGGCCGAAGCCGTCGCGCGACATGGCGTAGGCGTAGCGCGCGCCGAACAGGATCGTGTTGTTGCTGGTGCCGAGGATCGACAGCGCGGCGCCGACCGTCATCAGCCACGCGGCGCCGCTTCCGGCGAAGCCGTGCGCGGCCTCGGCCAGCGGCGCCTTCGATTCGGCGATGCCCGGCAGGGTGCCGAGCGCGACCACCTGGATCACGACGTAGGTCAGCGTCACGATCGCGATCATGGTCAACAGCGCAAACGGCACGTTGCGCTGCGGGTCCTTGTATTCGCCGGCCGCGGCCGGCGTGTTCTCGAAGCCGGCGTAGGCCCAGAGCAGCAGCAGCGCCGCCTCGGCCAGGTCGCCGCGGCGGGGCGCGCCGGCCGACGAAACCTGCGCCCAGTCCATATAAGCGAAGCCGACGACCGCGAAGAACACCAGCGGCAGCATCTTGCCGATCACCAGCACGACGCCGGTGCGCGCGCCGCTGCGCACGCCGATCAGGTTGAGCCCGGTCAACAGCAAGAGGGAGCCCGTGACGATGGCAACGCGCGGCCCGCCCGCCGCCGCCGCGGGCCACAGCGCGGCGATCGCCAGCGCCAGCGCGTTGGCCAGCGCCGCCGCGGTCGACACGCGCGTCAGCCAGGTCATCCAGCCGACCTCGAAGCCGACGAAGCCGCCGAACGCTTCGCGCGTATAGAGATACGCGCCGCCGGGCTGGTCGAAGTAGCTCGCCGCCTGCGCGTAGCACAGCACGATCAGCGCGACCGCGAAGCCCGCGATCAGGATGGCCCAGACGCTGGCGGGGCCGAGCAGCGCCGCCGCCGCCGCCGGCAGCAGGTAGATGCCGCTGCCGACGACGTCGTTGATGGACAGGCCGACGATCTGCCAGCGCGATACCGCGCGCAGCAGGGTGGGCGACTCGGTCACGCCCGGCGCGCTCACGCGAGTTCCCTGAGGCGGGCGCGGACTTTGCCGAGCAGCGCGCTGAGCTGCTTGAGTTCGTCGTTGCCGAGGTTGGCGAACATGCCGTCGGTCCAGGCCTCGTGGTCGTGCGCGAGGCGCTCGAACAGCACTTCACCGGCGCGGGTCATCTGCACTTCGCTGACGCGACGGTCGTCCGTGCTCGGGCGGCGGCGCACCAGCTTGTCCTGCTCCATGCGGTCGAGCAGGCGCGTGATGTTGCCTTGCGAGGCCAGCAGCATGCGCGACAACTCGGTCGCGCCGGCGGCGTGACGGTCGCAGCGCTCGAGATTGGCCAGCACGTCGAAGCGCGACAGGGATGTTCCGTGCGATTCGGCGAAGCGGCGGTTGACGTGCGCCTCGATGCGCTTGGCGACCTTGGTCAGCTGGATCCACGCGCGCAGCGCGTTCTTGCTGCGCGTGTCGCCATGGGAGCGGCCCATGGCCGCGATCGGGCGCTCAGCCGCCATCCGGAATGACCGCCGTAGCCTCGACCTCGATCTTCGCGCGGTCCTCCATCAGCGCGGCGACCTGCACCATCGCCATCGCCGGGTAGTGCTTGCCCATGAACTCGCGGTAGGCGGCGCCGAACTCCCCGGCGCGACGCAGGTATTCGCGCTTGTCGGTCAGGTACCAGGTCATGCGTGCCACGTGCTCGGGCCGCGCACCGCCGGCAGCGAGCACGGCGACGAGGTTCTTCAGCGCCTGGCGGGCCTGCTCGATCAGGTCGTCGCTGTCGAACTGCTCGTTCTCGTTCCAGCCGATCTGGCCGGCGACGAACAGCGTGCGGCCGGACGCCAGCACGCCGTTGGCGTAGCCGCGCGGCCGCGGCCAGCCTTCAGGCTGGACGATGCGCACCGAGCACCTGTTTCGCGATCACCAGTTTCTGCACTTCGGACGCGCCTTCATAGATGCGCAGCGCTCGGATCTCGCGGTACAGCGCCTCGACCGGCACGCCGGAGGTCACGCCGAGCCCGCCGAAGATCTGCACCGCCTTGTCGATCACGTGCTGCGCGGCTTCGGTCGCGTAGAGCTTGGCCATCGACGCCTCGCGGGTGACGCGCGGCGCGCCGCGGTCGCGGGTCCAGGCCGAGCGATAGATCAGCAATGCGCTGGCATCGATCTCGAGCGCCATCTCCGCCAGCTGCGCCTGCACCAGCGGCAGTTCGGCCATCGGCTCGCCGAACAGCTTGCGCTGCGTGACGCGCGTGAGCGCCTCATCGAGCGCGCGGCGCGCGAAGCCCAGCGCCGCGGCGCCGACCGTGGTGCGGAATACGTCGAGCGTGGCCATCGCCACCTTGAAGCCTTCGCCTTCCTTGCCGATCAGCGCCGACGCCTTGACGCGGCAGTCCTTGAACACGAGCCGCGCGAGCGGGTGGGGCGCGATCACCTCGATGCGCTCGGCGATGGTGAGGCCCGGATTGTCGGCGTCGACGACGAACGCGCTGATGCCGCGGGCGCCGGCGTCGCCGGTGCGCGCGAACACGACGTAGAAATCGGCGATGCCGCCGTTGGAGATGAAGGTCTTCTGGCCGTCGAGCACATAGCCGCCGGCGTCGGGTTTTGCACGCGTGGCGAGCGCCGCGACATCGGAACCCGCGGCCGGTTCGGTCAGGGCAAAGGCCGCAATCTTCTTGCCGGCGCGGGCCGCGGACAGGTATTCACGCCGCTGCGCGGTGCTGCCGAACAGCGTGATCGGCCCGCAGCCCAGCCCCTGCATCGCGAAGGCGAAGTCGGCAAGGCCGGAGTGGCGCGCCAGCGTCTCGCGAGCGAGGCACAGCGTGCGCACGTCGAGCTTGCCGTTCGCGGGCGCGGCATGTTCGAGCCAGCCGCCCTTGCCGAGCGCCTTGACCAGCGCGCGGCACTGGTCGTCCACCGAGTCGCGGCCATGGGCCGCTCCCACGGCTTTCTTTGCGGCCCATTTGCCGAGGCGAGCCGCCAGTTGCCGGTGGCGCTCCTGGAAGAACGGCCAGTCGAGAAAGGTCCGGTCGGCCATCAGTCCCCCTTGAACTCCGGCGTGCGCTTGGCCACGAACGCCTCGTAGGCGCGGCGAAAATCCCTGGTCTGCATGCAGCGCGCCTGGGCCTTGGCCTCGGCTTCGATAGCAGCATCGATGCCCATGTTCCACTCGCGGTGCAGCATCTGCTTGGTCACCGCGTGGGCGAGGGTCGGGCCGTCGGCCAGCTGGTGTGCCAGCGCCAGTGCTTCGGGCATGAGCTGCTCCGGCGCGACCAGCTTGTTGTAGAAGCCCCAGCGCTCGCCTTCCTCGGCGCTCATCGAGCGGCCGGTGTACAGCAGCTCCGCGGCGCGGCCCTGGCCGATGATGCGCGGCAGCAGCGCGCAGGCCCCCATGTCGGCGCCGGACAGGCCGACACGCACGAACAGGAACGCGGTCCGGGCGCGCTTTGTTCCGTAGCGCAGGTCGGAGGCCATCGCCAGGATCGCGCCGGCGCCAGCGCAGGCGCCGTCCACGGCGGCGACGATCGGCTGCGGGCAGCCGCGCATCGCCTTGACCAGCGCACCGGTCATGCGCGTGAACTTCAGCAGCCCGGCCGGCTTCATCTTCGTCAGCGGGCCGATGATGTCGTGCACGTCGCCGCCGGAGCAGAAGTTGCCCTCGGCGCCGGTGATCACGACGACTTTCGCGTCCTTGTTCTTGGTGAGCCCACGGAACGTGTCCGTCAGCTCGCGATAGGAGTCGAAGGTCAGCGGGTTCTTGCGGGCCGGGTTGTTCAGCGTGACGGTCGCCACGCCGCGATCCAGCGCCCACAGGAAGTGCCCCGGAGTCTTCATGACGGTCTTCATCCCCATAGTGTAGACTAACTTTACATGTAAAGTAATTCGGAGCCGGCCATGAAGGTCGTTTGCCTGGGAGCGGGGCCGTCCGGCCTGTACCTGGCGATCTCGCTGAAGCTGCGCGATCCGGCGCACGACGTGACGGTGTACGAGCGCAACCAGCCCGGCGACACCTACGGCTGGGGCGTGGTGTTCTCCGACCAGACCCTCGAGAACCTGGCGGCCAACGACCCGGTCAGCGCCAAGGCCATGGCGGACGAGCTGATCCGCTGGGACTACATCGACGTCAAGATTCGCGGGCAGGTCGAGCGCTCCGGCGGCCACGGCTTCATCGGCATCGGCCGCCGCCGCATGCTGGAAATCCTGTCGCAGCGCGCCGCCGAGCTCGGCGTGAAGCAGCAGTACGCGACCGACGTGCAGCCGGCGGACCTCGCCAGGTTCAAGGACGCCGACCTGGTCGTTGCGGCCGACGGCCTGAACTCCAGGGTGCGCAACAGCGACCTGACCGGCTTCAAGGCCGACATCGAGATGCGCCCGAACAAGTTCGTCTGGCTGGGCACGCAGCAGCGCTTCGACGATGCCTTCACCTTCATGTTCGAGCAGACCGAGCATGGCTGGATGTGGGCGCACGCCTACCAGTTCGACGC
>JBOICR010000298.1:0-4559 GCA_050740195.1 Nevskiaceae bacterium
CCGGCAGGTAGTCGCGGAACAGCGCCCAGGTGCCGCCGTAGATCGTGTCGCTGACCACCGCATGCTCGCCGTGGTTGCACAACTGCGTGACCACCGCCGAGATCGCGCCCATGCCGCTGGCCGTGCAGTAGCCGGCTTCCGCGTTTTCCAGCGCCGCGATCTGGCGGCCCAGCACGTAGACCGTCGGATTGAAATGCCGCCCGTACAGGTAGCAGCCGCCGGTGTCCGGGCCGCGCTGGCCCTGGAAGATCGCCGGCATGGTGCCGGCTTCCATGACGGTGAAGGTGGTGCTGGCCTCCACCGACATGTTCACGCCGCCGTGCTCGCCGAACTCGTGGCGCGCCTTGGCCAGCGCTTCGATCGGATCGAACGCAGTCATTTATTTCTCCACTTTCACGCCGGCGGCTTCGAGGTCCGCAAGGCCGCCTTCCATCGCGACCACGCGCGTGTAGCCCAGGCCGCGCAGTTTCTGTGCGGCCAGCTGCGCGCGGGCGCCGCTCCTGCAGTACGTGACGATCGGCGTGTTCTTGTCTTTCGGCAGCGCGGCCGAGGAGAGCTCCAGCGTCTGCCACGGCGCGAATCGCGCGGCCTTGACGTGGCCTTCGTCCCATTCCTCTTGCGTGCGCACATCGAGCAGCACGGCGCCGGACTTGACCAGTTGCGCAGCGGTCGCGGCGTCGGGTCGTTGGTTGGCGGGCTCCGCCGCGTCGAGCGGCGTCACCATGCCCAAGACCAGCAGCAAGACTGCGAGGCGTCCGTAAGCCATGGTCGGGTTCTCCGGTTCATGCGCCGGTACTATACCCGCCGGTCCCGCTACAGCCGGTTCGCCACCCACGCTCCGGCCAGCATCGCCGGCAGGAAAACCACCGCCGGCCAGTGCCCGAGGCCCGCCGCGACGACGGCGGGGCCGGGACAGTAACCCTGCAAGCCCCAACCCAGCCCGAAGATCGCCGCGCCGACCAGCAGGCGGCGGTCGATCGCGCTCGAGGCGGGGCTCGGGAACGCCGCGGCGAACAGCGGCTGGCCGCGGCGCTGCGCCAGCGCGAAACCCGGCACGGTCACGGCCAGCGCGCCGGCCATCACGAACATCAGCGCCGGGTCCCAGCCCGGCGCCAGGGTCAGGAACGCAAGGACCTTGTTGAAGTCGGCCATCTGCGAGATCACCAGGCCCGCGCCGAACAGCACGCCGGCCACGGCCGTCAGCAGCAGCTCGCGATTCATGTGAGCGCAGGCCGCAGCAGCGTGGCGGTCGCCATGCCGAGCGCCATGAACACCACCACGGCGGCCAGCGAACGCGGCGAGCGCCGGCCCAGCCCGCACACGCCGTGGCCGCTGGTGCAGCCGTTGCCCATGCGCGTGCCGACACCGACCAGCACGCCCGCGCCGAGGGCGAGCGCCAGCGACGCGGCGGTGACGGACGGCGGCGCCGGCAGCGCGTCGAACGCGAGCGTCGCCAGCCAGCCGCCCGCGACGAGTCCGCCGAGGAACAGCAGGCGCCAGTGGCGCTCCGGGCCGGTGGCGGGCAGCACGCCGTAGGCGATGCCGCTGACGCCGGCGATGCGACCGAGCGTCGCGTAAAGCAGCAGCGCGGCGAGTCCGATCAGCACGCCGCCGGCGAAATGGGTCACTGAAAGCCTCCGGCGGCTACTATACGGCCCGTGACTCTCCTGCTTGGCCTCATCGTCGGCGCGGTGCTGGGCCTCACCGGCGCGGGCGGCTCGATCCTGGCCGTGCCGCTGCTGATGGTCGGCCTGGGCTGGACGCTGCCGCAGGCCGCGCCGGTCGCGCTGCTGGCCGTGTGCGCGTCGGCCGCGTTCGGCACGGTCGTGGCGTGGGACGCGAGCTACGTGCGCCGCCGCGCCGCGGTGCTGATGGGCGCGGTCGCGACGATCACCGCGCCGCTGGGGATCAAGGCCGCCTCGCTGCTGCCGCTGCCGCTCTTGACCGGGCTGTTCGCGGTCGTGCTGGGCGCGGTGGCCGTGCGCCTGCTGCGCCAGGCCCTGCTGCGGCCGGCCGAGGCGGCGATCGTGCGCGCGACGGTGTCAGGCGACGGCGGCGCCAACGGCGGGCACTGGATCAAGCTCGACGATCGCGGCCGCATCATCTGGAACTACACCACGGCCTGGGTGATCGGGGCGATCGGCGGCGCAACCGGTTTCCTGGCCGGGCTGCTCGGCGTCGGCGGCGGCTTCGTGATCGTGCCGTCGCTGCGGCTCGCCAGCGGGCTGTCGATGCATTCGGCCATCGCGACCTCTCTGTTCGCGATCGCGCTGATCGCCGCGGCGGCGGTGGCTGGCGCGGTGGCGCAGGGCGTGCACATCGAGTGGGCCAGGGCGCTGCCGTTCGTGGCCGGCGCGCTGGCCGGAATGTACGGGGGCCGGCGCCTGGCGCCCCGCATCGCCGGCGCGCGCTTGCAGGAAATCCTCGCGGTGTTGATGCTGATCGTCGCGGCGGGCCTGCTGGTCCACGCCTTCAGGCTTTGAACGCCATGCTTTTCCGCCAGCTGTTCGACAACGAATCGAGCACCTACACCTACCTGCTGGCCTCGCGGCCGGGCGGCGAGGCGCTGATCATCGATCCGGTGAAGGAGCACGCCGACGAGTACCTCACGCTCATCGATGAGCTCGGGCTCAAGCTGCTGATCGCGATCGACACGCATACGCACGCCGACCACATCACCGCGCTCGGCGAGCTGCGCAACGCCACGCACTGCGTGACCTGGATGGGCGATCGCACCAAGGCCGAATGCGTGTCGGCGCAATTCAAGGACGGACAGGCCGTCGGCGTCGACGGCGTGAAGCTGCGCGCGATGTACACGCCCGGGCACACCGACGAGTCGTTCAGCCTGGTGATGGACGACCGCGTGTTCACCGGCGATGCGCTCTTGATCCGCGGCACCGGCCGCACCGATTTCCAGAACGGCGATCCGTACGCGGCCTACGACTCGCTGTTCAACAAGCTGCTGAAGCTGCCCGACGAAACGCGGGTCTACCCCGCACACGACTACAAGGGCTGGACGGTGTCGACCATCGGCGAAGAGAAGCGCCACAACCCGCGCCTGCAGGTGAAGTCGGCCGACGAGTACGCGGCGATGATGAAGAAGCTCAAGCTGCCCAACCCCAGGCAGATGGACGTGGCGGTCTCCGCCAACCTGCGCTGCGGGCGCGAGTAACCATGCCATCCCGAGCGCTCGTGTCATCCCGAGCGCGGCGAGGGATCCCTTTTCTGTTGCTGGCCGCGGGCCTTTCGGCGTGCGCGGCGCTGCCGCCGGTGCTGCCCGAGGCGGCCGAGTGCCGCGCGAACTTCCTCGGCCTCGAGGAAAAAATCGGCGCGGCCGATGTACGCAACGGCGGCGCCCACCGCATCGACGGCTTCCCGTACCTGCGCAGCAACCGTTTCCTGGCGTCGTTCGCTGCCGAGGCCGCCGACGGCGCGGCGTTCGACGCCTGGGTCGAGCGCCTGCGCCGGCTGGATCTCGAGGCGCGCGAGTCCGAGCTGCGCAACCTGGGCTGGGCCGAGCCGGGCGACGAGCTCGCGCACCTGGAGCGCTGCGGCGCGCAGTGGGCGGCGGCCGACCTGAAAGATCCGCAGCGCCGCGCGCAACTGCGCAGCAACGCCGCGGTGCCGGACGATTACTCCTTGTTTCAGCGCACGCTCGGGATGTACCCGTTCGCCGTGCCGTTCCTGAACATGGGCATCAGCGGCTTCAACGAGGACGTCGTCGAGGATTACGCCACGCCGCACGCGTCGCTGAAGTCCGGCGGGCCGCTGGTGCTGTGGCAGCGCTCGGGCGTCCAGTCGGTCGGCCCGACGCCAGCGGAAGCGGACCATGACCGCGACGCTCTCGGTATTCCCGTGCTCACGGCCGCGCAATGGCAGCAGTTCGCAGCTGCGCATGCGCCGCACTGGCTGGTCGAAACCGGCGGCGACTACGACCAGCTCGGCGCGCCCGTGCTGCGTGACGGCCAGCCGGCATTCGACTTGTCGCGGCCGGTCACGCACTTCCTGCCCGCGTACACGCGCTTCGGCGACAAGGTGCTGGTGCAGCTGGTCTACGTTGCATGGTTTTCCGAGCGGCCGAAGGACGGGTTCGACCCGTACGGCGGCCCGCTCGACGGCGTGGTCTGGCGCGTGACGCTCGACACCGACGGCAATCCGCTGCTGTACGACACGATTCACGCCTGCGGCTGCTATCACTACTACTTCCTGCCGAAGCCGCTCACGCGGAAACCGCAGGAGGGGTTCTGGCAGGAGCCGGTGCTGTTCCCGCAAGAGGCCCCCGCGGTGCCGTTCGCGATCCGCGTGCAATCGGCGACGCACTACGTCCGCCGGCTGGTGCCGCTGGGTGACGTCGAGGCGGCCGAGTCGCGGCAGTACGACGATGCGCCCTACAGCGAGCTGCTGTCGCTTGCCGACGGCGAGCGCTCGCGCAGCCTGTTCTGCCAGGACGGCATCGTCTGCGGCACCGAGCGGCTCGAGCGCATGTGGCTGTGGCCGGCGGGCGTCGCCAGCGCCGGCGCGATGCGCCAGTGGGGCCGCCACGCCACCTCGTTCGTGGG
>JBOICR010000299.1:0-2175 GCA_050740195.1 Nevskiaceae bacterium
GATCTACGCGCCGGCGACGTTCGCCAGGACCGGCGAGCTGGTCGCGCTGGCCCGCGCCGCAGGCGAGTCCGGCGGCGCCTACATCTCGCACATCCGCAGCGAAGGCAACCGTTTCCTCGAAGCGCTCGAGGAACTGATCACGATTGCGCGCACGGCCGGCGTGCACGGCGAGGCCTACCACCTGAAGGCGGCCGGCAAGGCCAACTGGCCGAAGATGGCGCAGGCGATCGAGCGCATCGAGCGCGCACGCCGCGACGGGCTGTCGATCAGCGCCAACATGTACGCCTACCCCGCCGGCGCGACCGGGCTCGACGCCGCGATGCCGCCGTGGGTGCAGGAAGGCGGCCTCGATGCGTGGGTCGAGCGGCTCAAGGACCAGCGCATCCGCGCGCGCGTGGCGCGCGAGATGCGCACGCCGACCGATCGCTGGGAAAACCTGCTGCTGGGCGCCGGCTCGCCGGAGCGCGTGCTGCTGCTCGGCTTCAGGAGCGATGCGTTGAAGCCCCTCACCGGCATGACGCTGGCGCAGGTCGCGAAACGGCGCGGCAAGTCGCCCGAGGAAACCGCGATGGACCTCGTGATCGAGGACCACAGCCGCGTGTCGACCGCGTATTTCCTGATGTCGGAGGACAACGTCAGGCTCGGCCTGTCGCAGCCCTGGGTCAGCCTCGGCTCGGACGCCGAGGCGTCGGCGCCCGAGGGCGTGTTCCTGAAGAGCAGCACGCACCCGCGCGCCTACGGCAACTTCGCGCGTTTCCTCGGCAAGTACGTGCGCGAGGAGCGCGTCACCACGCTGGCCGACGCGGTGCGCCGCATCACGCGCCTGCCGGCGGAAACCTTCAAGCTGAAGGGCCGCGGCTGCCTCGCCGTGGGCTGCTACGCCGACGTCGCGGTGTTCGATCCGGCGGCGATCCGCGACCACGCGACGTTCGACCGGCCGCTGCAGTACGCGACCGGCATGTCGCAGGTGTTCGTCAACGGCGTGCAGGTTTTGAGCGACGGTGAGCACACCGGCGCGAAGCCGGGCCGCGTCGTGCGCGGCCCCGGCTACCGATAAGCTAGCCGGCCATGAATGTCCAGGGCCAGGTGGCGAAGGGCTTCGAGCGCGTGCGCGAGGCGTTCGCCGCCAACTTCACGCGCGGTGACGAATACGAAGAGGTGGGCGCAGCGCTCGCGGTCTATCGCGCCGGCAAGCCCGTGGTCGACCTGTGGGCCGGCCACAAGGATGCCGCGCGCACCCGGCCGTGGCAGCGCGACACGCTGGTGAACGTCTACTCGACCACCAAGGGCATCGTCGCCACCGCGGCGGCGCTGCTGGTCGAAGAGGGCAAGCTGCGCTACGACGACCCGGTGGTGAAGCACTGGCCCGAGTACGGCCAGGCCGGCAAGGAGAAGACCACCGTCGCGCAGCTGCTGTCGCATCAGGCCGGACTGCCCGGCTTTGCCGAGCCCACGGCAGTCGAAGGGCTGTACGACTGGAAGGCGCGCTGCGCGGCGCTCGCGCGCCAGCGCCCGATGTGGACGCCGGGTCGGCGCACCAGCTACCACGCCATGACCTGGGGCTTCCTGGTCGGCGAAGTGATCCGGCGCGCCTCCGGCCAGACCGTGGGCCAGTTGATCGGCAGCCACATCGCGGCGCGCGTCGCGGCGGACGTCTACGTCGGCTTGCCGCCGGAGCTGAACGCACTGGTGGCCCCGATGCTGCGGCCGCGCAACCCGCCGGACGTGAGCGCCGTCCAGTTGCCGCCCGAGGCGATCGCGGCGCTGGTCAATCCGCAGCTCGACGGCGAGGTCTGCAACGCGCCGGCCTGGCGCGCGGCGGAAATCCCCGCCGCCAACGGCCATGCCTCGGCCAACGGCGTCGCGCGCGTATACGCCGCGATCGCCAATCGCGGCGAGCTCGACGGCCGGCGCCTGATGAAGGGCGAAACGATCATGACCATGACGCAAGTGCAGAGGGATCGCGTCGACGCGCTGCTCAATTTCACCGACAACTGGGCGATGGGCGTGACGTTCAACCAGATGAACATGCTCGGCCCGTCGCCGAAGACTTTCGGCCACGGCGGCTGGGGCGGCTCGATCGGCGCCGCCAACCTCGAGGCCCAGGTCGGCATCGGCTACGTCTGCAACCAGATGGGCGCGGAGATGGTCGGCGATCCGCGCGGCGCCCAGCTG
>JBOICR010000300.1:0-10793 GCA_050740195.1 Nevskiaceae bacterium
TCGAGGTCCTCGGCGCTGTAGCCCAGCGTGGCCGGCTGCGGCGGGTCGAGCATGTCGAGGGGCGGCAGCGGGTTGCCGGTGAAGGCCGGCACCTCGGCGCCCTTGCCGGGCTCGATCGGCAGCGCCATCTGGTTATCGGAGCGCGGCGATTTTTTCTTCTTGCGCTCCTTCTCTTTCTCGCGTTCGGCGTCCCGCACGCGGTCACGGCCATGCACCAGCGCCATCTCGAGGGCGTTGATCGCGGAAACCTGCGGCTGGAGGCGTTGGCGCTCGACCGCGGTCTCCTCGCGCTCCGTGCGCGCCGCAGCCTGGCGCGCGACGACACCACGCCCGGCGGCCAGCACCCAGCCGCCGACACGGTCGAGTACCGACAGCCACGAGAAGATCAGCGCCAGCGGCAGCGCCACCAGCAGGAAGGCCAGCAACAGCAAGGTCGCGCCGACCGGGTTCAGCACGGTCTTCAGCGCGTCGGCAATCATGGCGCCGCCGATGCCGCCGGAACCCTGGGGCACCCAGGAGTGGTCGGCGCCGACGTGCAGGGAAGACAGCGCCATCAGCGCCAGCGCGGACAGCAGCAGCGCCACGGCGCGCCAGGCCGGCGCGATCTGCAGGATGTCGCCCTCGATACGGCCGCGATAGAGCACGAGTCCCATCAGGAACACCATGAGGGGCATCGCGTAAGCCACGTACCCGGCGAGGGACAGCAGCACGTCCGCCAGCCAGGCGCCGGTCGGGCCGATCAGGTTCTGGACTGAGCCACCGCTGCCGCTGGAGGACCAGCCGGGATCCTCGGGCGCGTAGCTGATCAGCGCGACCAGCAGGATCAGGGCGACACTGGCGGTGCCCCAAAGGGCCGCCTCGCGCAGCAAGCGCTCCAGGCGTCCGGCTCCGTTGGCAATCGCCTGTGATTTAGCCGCCATGGGCGAAAAGTATAACCGCTTACACCGTTGAAAAACGTGGAAAAACCGAGGGGCGCCGGGCCGGCGGGGTTGCGCGAGGCGCACGAAGCGTCCGATGCTGGCGATCGAGGCCGGTGAGCGCCGGCCGCAAGCCAAGCGCGGAGGGGCGCAAGATGAACGAAACGACGCACCGTCGCGCGGCCGCGACCGTGATTCTCGCGAGAGCCATCGGCCTGGGATTCCTGGTGACGCTCGCCACCGCAACGGCGCAGGACCTGAACATCCCGCGCCCGGTGGACGAACTCGAGCGCGAGCTCGCCACCGCGCCGTTGAAGATCGCATCCGCGGAAATCAGCCGCCCCAAGGCGCAGGGCGACATCACGCTCAAGGCCGAGTTGTCGTTCGGCGGCCAGCCGCCATACCGCGTGAAGCTGCGCCGGGCCCAGCCCGGCGCCGAGGAGTTCAACAACCGGCCCCGCTACGACCTCGCCGCCTACGAGCTGCAGAAACTCTTCCTCGACCCCGCCGAGTACGTCGTGCCGCCCACGGCGCTGCGCACCGTGCCGCTGGCGGAACTGCTGCCGTATGCGCCGCAGGCGCAACCGACCTTCGCGGGCTCCGACGAAGTGTTCGTCGTGCTGCAGTACTGGCTGCACGAGGTTCGCGTGATCGAGGATGTCTACGACGCCCAGCGCTTCGAAGCCGACTTTCCGTATGCGCGCAACATCGGGCAGCTGAACGTCTTTACCCTGCTGATCTCGCACGGCGACTCGAACGTAGGCAATTTCCTGATCTCGCGCGCCAAGGCGGGCGCGCGTGTGTTCTCGATCGATAACGGCGTCGCCTTCGCCTTCAACGAGAGCGATCGCGGCGAACTCTGGAAGCCCATCCGCGTCGGCCGGCTGCCGAGCGAGACCGTGATGCGGCTGCGAAAGATCACCAAGGACGAGCTCGAGCACCGGCTCGGCATCATCGGGACGTGGCACCGCCAGGACGGCCGTTGGGTCGCCGTCCCAGCCAGTGGCAATTTCAACGCCAGCCGCGGTGTCCGCTTCAAGGGCGACTTCGTGCAGATGGGACTGACCCGGATGGAGATCGCCGACGTCTCGCGGCGGCTGGAGCGGCTGCTCAAGGACATCGACGTAGGCGAGATCGGCGTCACTATCGGGCCGCGGCAACCGAAATGAGCCGCCCGGTTCCGGCACGGCTCGCACTCCGTGCGGCCGCTCTCACCTGCCTGCTGGCGAGCGGGATCCTTGCCGTTGCGGCTGCGGCGACGCCACCCGTCACCTGGACCGGAATCGAGCGCGTCGTCGCCTTCTCCGACGTGCACGGCGCCCACACCGAGCTCGTCGCCCTGCTCCGGACAGCCGGCGTCCTGGACCAGGGCCTGCGCTGGTCCGCCGGGAAGGCGCACGTCGTGAGCACGGGCGACCTGCTCGACCGCGGCGCCGATTCGCGCAAGGTGATGGACCTGCTGATGCGCCTGCAGGGCGAAGCTGCCAAGGCCGGTGGCCGCCTGCACGTCGTGCTCGGCAACCACGAGGCCATGAACGTGCTCGGCGACCTGCGCTACGTGTTCGCGGACGAGTTCGCGGCCTATAAGGCCGACGAGGACCCGGCCGAGCGCGCGCGCCAGAAGGCCGCGCTGTTGGTCCGGAATCCAGGCCTCGCCGAGGCCGAGTTCGAGCGCCGCTTCCCGCGGGGCTACTTCGGGCACCGGCGCCTGCTCGGACCCGACGGACGTTACGGCCGCTGGCTGCTCGGCCTGCCTGTCGCGATCCGCGTGAACGATACCGTGTACATGCACGGCGGGCCGTCGTCGCTGCTGCGCCTGCGCAGCCTCGAGGACCTGAATCGCGACTACGGCGCGGCGCTCGCGAACTACGCCGCGGCCGCGTCGGCGCTCACGGAAGCAGGGCTCCTCCAATTCGAGGACGCCTATGCCAAACGGCCGGACCTCGCCCGTTCGCGGCTCGACAGCCTGCCGCCCGGAGAGGAGCGGGCACGGCTGGCCCCGCTGGTCGAGCGCTTCCGGAGCGCCAGCGAGGATCCCCTGCTCGGGCGGACGGGACCCAACTGGTACCGCGGCGCGGCGCTCTGCAACGAATGCGCGGAAGCCGACGTGCTCGAGCCCTTCCTTGCGCGGGTGGGGGCGCGGCGCGTAGTCGTCGGGCACACGACGGCGCGCAACGGCACCGTCGTCACGCGGTTCGACGGTGCCGTGGTGAAGCTCGACGCGGGCATGAACCACGCGGTCTACCGCGGCCGGCCCGCGGCGCTCGTCTCCGATGCCGCAGGCTCGCGTGTGGTGTACACCTCGCCCACGACGCCGCCGGCCGAGGCTCCCGCCGAGCCGACGTACTTGAGCTCGCAGGACATCGGCGAGGACGCGGTCGCCGAACTGCTCGCGCGCGGCTCGATCGAGGTGGTCGAGACCTGCGCGCCCGGCGTGCTCGAAGTGCGCGTCAGCCACGGCGAGGACAGCGTCGAGGCCGTGTTCGAGGCAACCGACCGCAAGACCGCGCAACTCGAGCTCGCCGCCTACCGGCTCGATCGGCTGCTGGGCCTCGGGCTCGTGCCGGCCACGGTCGCGCGGAATCACGCCGGGCAGGAAGGGGTCCTGCAGGGCCGCCCCGCCCACTGGGCCAGCGAGCAGGACCGGCAGAATGCGCAGAACGGCAAGCGCGCCGGACTCGCCTGCCAGGTCATCTCGAACGGTCACCGGGCCGCAGCGCGGCGCGCACCGTCGGCTGAGGGCAGTGCGCCGAAGCTGCCGACCGGCGGCTACTGCGACCTGGACGCGCAGTACCAGCTCACCTACGCATTCGACGCGCTGATCAGCAACCGGGCTCGCTCCCCCGACCGGCTCCTCTACGACGCCGAGGCCACGACGCTGTTCCTGAGCGGTCACGGCGCCGCGTTCGGCAGCTCGAGGGACGTGGCCAAAGGGCTCCAGGCGCCGCTCGCTCGAACCGGTCCCGAGCTTCAGGAGCGCCTGCGACGGCTCGATTCGCCGCGGTTGCAGGCTGCGCTCGGCGAGTTCGTCTCGCAACGTGACCTCGAGGCCCTCCTGAAACGCCGCGATCGCATCCTCGAGCTTGCCCGGCCCGGTGAATGACGCTGCCGGGCTGCAGCCCCGGCAAGTGGCTGGCTTGGGAGGGATTCCCGAAGCGCAGTGGGATGCCTTGTTCCCCGCGGCCTACCCCTTCACGCGCCATGCCTTCCTGAAGGCGCTCGAGGACCACGGCTGCGTCGGCCCGCGCACCGGCTGGGAGCCGGCACACCTGGTGCTGGAGGATGACGCCGGCCTCGCCGCGGCGATGCCGCTCTATCGCAAGCGCCATTCCTACGGCGAGTTCGTGTTCGATTTCGGCTGGGCGCGCGCCGCTCAGCAACTGCGCATCCCCTACTACCCCAAATTGTCATGCGCGATCCCGTTCACGCCCTCGGTCGGGCCGCGCCTGGGCGCGCGTGACCCCGCCGCGCGCGCGGCGCTGGCCGCGGCGGCGACGCGGCTGTGGCAGGACTCGCGCCTCGGCTCGATCCACGCGCTGTTCCTGGAGGACGCGGACGCCGGCGCGCTCGGCGCGTGCGGCTGGGTCGAGCGCCACGACGTGCAGTTCCACTGGTCGCGGCGCGGGGCGGCGGGGTCGTTCGAGGAGTTTCTCGGCCAGCTCAGCCATGCCAAGCGCCAGAAGATCCGCCGCGAGCGCCGCAGCGTGAGCGACGCCGGCATCCGCTTCGAGTGGCGGCGCGGCGACGAACTGAGCGAGGCGCAATGGGCGCGCGTGTTCGCGCTGTACGCGAACACCTACGAGGAACGCGGGCAGCCGCCGTACCTGACGCCCGGGTTCTTCCTCGACTACGGCCGGCGCTCGGGCACGCCGCTGCGGCTGGTGCTTGCTCATGATGGAGGCCACGACGGCGGCGAGGCCATCGCCGTCGCCATCACGCTCGTGGGCGGCGGCACGCTGTACGGCCGCCACTGGGGCTGCGCCGAAAAATATCGCGGCCTGCATTTCGAGACTTGCTACTATCAAGGCATCGAGCTGTGCCTCGCCGAAGGCCTGTCGCGCTTCGACGCCGGAACGCAGGGTCCGCACAAGCTGGCCCGCGGGTTCGAGCCGGTGCTGACGCGCTCGGCTCACCGGATCGCCGACGAGCGGCTCGCCGCGGCGGTCGCGGAGTTCCTCGCCGAGGAGCGCACCGAGGTCGCCCGGCGGCGCGAGCACCTGGCGGAGCACAGCGCGTACCGGCACGAAGCGGAGGTGCATGGATAATCCGATTCGGCTGCACTGGCTGGATCCGCGCAATCCGCGCCAGCCGTTTCCGTCCGCGAGCCAGGCGATGCGGGACCCCAACGGGCTGCTCGCGATCGGCGGCGACCTTTCGGCCACGCGGCTGCTGCGCGCCTACGCCCAGGGCATCTTCCCCTGGTACAACCCGGACGAGCCGATCCTGTGGTGGTGCCCCGACCCGCGCGCAGTGCTGCTGCCGTCGCAATTCCACGTCGCGCGCAGCCTGGCGCGCCGGCTGCGCAAGCACGACTACGCGGTCACGCTGAACCAGGCATTCCCGGCCGTGCTCGAGGCCTGCAGCGCGCCGCGGGCGCGTGGCCGCGGCACCTGGCTCGGTGCCGAGATGAAGCAGGCCTACCAGGACCTGCACGAGCGCGGTCACGCCCAGTCGATCGAGGTCTGGCAGGACCGCTCGCTGGTCGGCGGCCTGTACGGCGTGTCGCTCGGCCGCGCGTTCTACGGCGAGTCGATGTTCTCGCGCGCCGACGACGGCTCGAAGATCGCGCTGCATTACCTGTGCCGGCAGTTGCGGGCCTGGGGCTTCGAGCTGATGGATTGCCAGATCTCCTCGCCACACCTGGCGACTCTGGGCGCGGTCGAGCTGCCGCGCGAGCAGTTCCTGACGCTGCTGCGCGGCGCGGTCGCCCAGCCGGGCCCGACCGGCCGCTGGCGCTTCGACATCGACGTGCCGGCGCCGCCGGAGCACCGTCCGTGACCGGGCCCCGCCCGCGCCTGCTGCTCGGCACCGAGCACGCGTGCAGCTACCTGGAGCGGCGCATGGCGCGCAGCGTGTTCGTCGATCCGCAGTTGCCGCTGGACGCGACGCGCTATGGGGCGCTGCTCGAGCTGGGCTTCCGCCGCAGCGGCAACTACGTCTACCGCCCCGCCTGCGGCGCCTGCCAGGAGTGCCGGCCGGTGCGGGTGCCGGTGGCCGAGTTCGCGCCGGACCGCACGCAGCGCCGCTGCGCGCGCGACAACGCCGACTTGCGCCTGACCGTCGAGCACGATCTGGGCGACGAGCAGTACCGGCTGTACCGCCGCTACCTGCTCGCGCGCCATCCGGTCGGCGGCATGGACCCGGATGACCGCGAGGCGTTCCACGGGTTCCTGTCGAGCGTCTGGGGCAGCTCCGAGATCATCGCCGCGCGCGACGGCAGCGGCCGCCTGCTCGCCGGCGGCGTCGTCGACCGCGTGCCGCGGGCGCTGTCAGCGGTGTACACCTGGTTCGATCCGGACCAGGCCTGGCGCAGCCTCGGCACCTGTATGATCCTCGCCGAGATCGAGCGCGCGCGGGCGCTGGCGCTGCGCTACGTGTACCTGGGCTACTGGGTGCCGGGCTCGCCGACGATGGATTACAAGCGCCGTTACCGGCCGCTCGAGGTGCTCGGACCGAACGGGTGGCAGCCAGCGGCGTAGAGTCATCGGCGGGACACACTCGTCGCCGATCATCGTTGCCGCAACCGGGGGTCGGAATTGATGGATCGGCGAAACTCGGGCATCCCGTGGACCTGCCGGCTGCTGTTGCTGCCGGTGGCGATCCTGTTCGGATTCGGCATGGTGCGGCTGCACTACAACCTGGCCGTGTTCGAGGTGTGGATCGCCGAGGACGGGCTGGTCGAGTGGGCGACGTTCGCGGCGCTGGCCGCCATGGCGGCGGTGGCGGCGTCACACGCCGCCGGCCTCGCCACTGCGCCGGCGCGCGGCTGGTGGATCGCGCTTGCCGCCGCCTTCGCGTTCGGCGCTTTCGAGGAGATCTCGTGGGGCCAGCGCGTGTTCGGCTGGCACAGCCCCGAGTGGTTCCTGCAGCACAACGCCCAGGACGAAACCAACCTCCACAACCTCGTCATCGGCGGCGTCAAGGTCAACAAGCTGGTGTTCGGCAAGATGCTCGGAGTCGGGGTCGCGCTCTACGTCCTGCTGGGGCCCGTGCTGTACCGCCGCATCGCGCGCGTCGGCGCGTTCTTCGACGCGCGCACGCTGCCGGTGCCGCGCAACTACCAGATCGTCCTGATCCTCGCGGCGTGGCTCGTCAGCGAGTTGGCGCGCAAGGCCATCGGCAAGGCCGGCGAAATGCAGGAGTTCGCGGTCGTGTTCGGGCTGGCAACGGTGCTGCTGCACCCGCTGAACGCGGCCGCCCAGATGCCGCTCGCCGCGCGGCTCGAAGCCGGGCTGCTGAGGCTGGGGCAGCGCGCGCGGCAGGCGGCGCGCGCGTGGCTTTCGCCGCGGCTGCGCTTCCTGTTGCTGGCTACCGCGCTGCTGGTGCTCGAGTTCGGCGTGTTCCGGCTGCTGTTCGCGGCGGCATTCGAGCCGCCGGGGCTGGTCGGGCCGGTCGGCGAGGTGGTGTGGGATCGCGGCGTGACGAGTTTTCACGTGACCGGGCCGGGTCTCGTCAGCGGCGCCGAGGTCGCGCGAGCCTGGCAGATCGGCCTGGGCTTCGATTTGCGCATGGCCCTGCTGATCTTGCTGCCGCTGGCGCTGCTCAGTGGGATCCGGCCGCTGGACCCGGCCCGCACCAACGCCGCCCGCCGCGGCTGGCTCGCCTACCTCGCCCTCGCGCTGGCGGCGGCGTTCCTGGTCTACATCGCCGACCTCGGGCACTACGCGTACGAATCCGAGCGGCTGAACGTCGGCCTGCTGGACCACATGCGCGACGCCGGCACGGCCGCCGGCATGGTCTGGCAGACCTACCCCGTAGCGGGCATCGCCATGGGGCTGGGCTTGCTCGTGGCCACCACGATCGCCCTGCTCGCCGGCGCGCTGCCGGCCCAGGCCGAGCCGCCCGGGACCGCGCCGGCGCGTCGCCGCGCCGTCGGCACCGCGGCCGTACTGCTGTACGCGCTCGCCCTCCACGGAAAGTGGTCGCAATACCCGCTGCGCTGGAGCGACGCCTATTTCACCGCGAACGGCTACGTCGCGGCGCTGGCGTCCAACCCGCTGCAGACCGTGTTCGACAGCTGGCGCTCGCCGATGCCCTCCGTGGACGCTGCCGCCGCTTGCGCGGCCGCCACGCGCCTTGCACCCCACTTCGGCCTGGCACCGTGCACGACGCCGCCGCCCTCCTTCGCGCGCGTAGTGCAGCCACCGGCGGCCGGCCGCCCGAACGTGGTGGTCGTCCTGCTGGAGTCATTCTCGGCCTACAAGACCGGCGTCATGGGCAACCCGCTGGATCCGAGCCCGCAGTTCGACGCGCTGGCGCGCTCGTCCGTGCTGTTCACGCATTTCTATTCGGCGACGCGGCCGACCGCGCGCTCGATCTTCTCCATGTTGTTCGGCATCGCCGACGTCAGCCCCGACCGCTCGGCGTCCCGCAACCTGCGCGCCGTGTCGCAGCACACGCTGCTCAACGTCTTCGCCGGCTATCGCAAGCACTACTTCATCGGCGGCAGCGCCTCGTGGGGCAACATCCGCGGCATGCTCACGCACAACGTGCCCGACCTGCGGTTGCACGAGGGCGAGTACAGCGACATGGCGGGCAACGACGTCTGGGGCGCCAGCGACCTGCACCTGCTTGAGCAGGCGCACCGGGTGCTCGCGCAGGAGCGCGAGCCGTTCGTCGCGTTCATCCAGACCGCCGGCAACCATCGGCCGTACACCATCCCGGACGACGCCCGCGGCTTCCAGACCACGGCGTCGCCCGAGACACGGCTAGTCGCCGCCGGCTTCGACGAGCCGGCGGCCTACGACGGCATGCGTTTCATCGACCATGCCCTCGGCCACTACCTGGCCCTGGCTCGCGCAGCGCCCTATTACCCGAACACGATCTTCGCCTTCCTCGGCGACCACGGCTCGCCGGCGCGCCGCTTCCCGCCCGACGAGCAGCAGTTGCGCCATTTGCACGTGCCGCTGGTGCTGCACGGGCCGCGCTGGCTTGGCGCGCCCCGCCGCATCGACACGCCGGCCTCCTCGCTCGACCTGCTGCCGACGCTGGCGGGGCTGGCCGGCGTGAGGCACGCCAATACGACGCTCGGGCGCGACCTGTTCGCCGCACGCCCGGCCGAAGCGCAGTTCGCGTTCCTGACCCACGGCGCGTTCCGCGGCCTGGTCGGCGGCGGGTACTTCTATGCGATGGACGCGGCCGGCCGCCGGACGGTGCACGCGCTGCGTCCAGACGGCTCGCTGGAGCCGGAGGATGCCGGGCTGGCCGATCCGGCGCGGGTCGGGCGCATGGCACAACTGGCTGACGCGATGCACGACAGCTCGAGCTGGCTGCTGGCGCACAACCCACCGCAAGCCTCCAGCGCCGACGTGGGCGGCCGTTGAACCGATCGCGCCGCTCATTGATAATGCGCGCCCCGAATGCCCGAGGTCGCGGTTCCGCGTATGCCCAAAGAAGACCACATCGAGATGAACGGCGTCGTCGCCGAGACCCTGCCGAACACCACGTTCCGCGTGAAGCTCGACAACGGCCACGTCGTGACGGCCCACATCTCGGGCCGCATGCGCAAGAACTACATCCGCATCCTGACCGGCGACAAGGTGACCGTTCAGCTCACGCCTTACGACCTCACCAAGGGGCGCATCACTTTCCGCGATAAGTGACGGCGCGCAGCGCCGTCATCCCGAGCGTAGCGAGGGATCCCGTCCAACAAAAAGCCCGCCATTCGGCGGGCCTTTTCGTTTCCGGGCCGGCTAAAATCGCCAGCCGAAACCCAGTGCGATGTTCGGCCAGTACTCGAAGTCCTTGGTTTCCTCGTCGACGTCGGCTTCCGCCTCCGCCACCTCGTCGAGGAACGGCTGGTAAGTGGCCGCGTCCTGGTAGACCGCCTCGTCACCACAAAGCCCCCCCTGGCCGGGCTGTGCGCGAACGCCACCGCGGCCGCCCAGGCTGGTTTCGGGCGCACCCGACAGCAGCACGCCGATGTCGAACGTCATGAAGAATCCGGGCGCGGCGTTCATGTTGCCGCCCCAGCCGATGCCGACGTAGGGCGCCGTGCCCGAGAACCCGACGCTGCCGTCGATCCGCAGCGGGTTGCCGGGGTCGGATTCATACGTGCAGTCGCTGACCTCGTAGGTGGCCCCGGGACCGGCGATCCCGGACAGGTTGATCTGGTTGCTGTTGGACGCCAGGCCGAGGGTCAGGCGGAACGCCCCCTTGAACGGATGGATGTCGAGCAGCACACCGGCCGAGCTCAGGTCCAGCTCGCTGGTGTACGTGGCCCCGGTCGCGTCGTCCTTGATGTCGTCGAGCTCGTAGGTCAGGCCGTGGTAGGCCGCGCGCAGGTTGAAGCGCTCGCCGACCGGAATGCCGACCGACACGCCGAGGCCGAGCAGCGCCGAGCCGTCGACCGCGATGCCGAAGGTCGAAGACTCCTCTTGTTTCTTCGCAGCGGCCGTTCCGGCCGCGAGCAGGATCGCGCCTGCGAGCACGTACCGCAGCACTGTGTTCATCGATGCTCTCCCGTGTGATGCGCGCCGGCTCTAGACCGTGGCGGCCGCCGGCTGGCTGGCTTCCAGTTCGAGGTTGAGCTTGTCGTCCTTGACCGTGATGTGCACGTCGCCGCCGTGGGCGAGCTTGCCGAACAGCAGTTCCTCCGCCAGCGGCCGCTTGACGCTTTCCTGGATCACGCGCGCCATCGGCCGCGCGCCCATCTTC
>JBOICR010000301.1:0-13376 GCA_050740195.1 Nevskiaceae bacterium
TCGCAGCCGATGAAGATCCGCGACTTGGCCTCGGCGTAGGCCTCGAAGCTGTGGTGGCGGTCGAGGTGGTCCGGGCTGAGGTTGAGGTTGGCGGCCGCCTTGCAGCGCAGCGACAGCACCGTCTCGAGCTGGAAGCTCGACAGCTCCATCACGTACAGCTGCACGTCCGGGGCCAGCAGGTCGAGCGCCGGTGTGCCGAGGTTGCCGCCGACCGCGACGTTGAGGCCGGCGCGCTTGGCCATCTCGCCGAGCAGCGTGGTCACCGTGCTCTTGCCGTTGCTGCCGGTGATCGCGACCACCGGTGCCTCGGCGGCACGCGCAAAAAGTTCTATGTCGCCCAAGGTCGGCACGCCGTGCGCGCGCAGGTCGCGCACGAAATTCTCGTCGAGGGAGACGCCGGGCGAGATCGCCGCCAGCGCGTAGGAACTCAGCGGCCGCGCCGTGCCGAAGCCGCCGAGCCTGACGTCCACCGGCAGCCCGCGCAGCTCGACCGTGCCGGGCGGCTCGGCGCGGCTGTCGGTCACGGTGACGTGTGCGCCCTGCTCGACGAAATACCGCGCGCAGGCCGCGCCGGTCTTGCCGAGCCCGACCACCAGCACGTTCTTGCCGCGGTAGCCGGCCACGTCAGCGCACCTTCAGCGTGGCCAGGCCGATCAGGACCAGGATCAGCGTGACGATCCAGAAGCGCACGATGATCTTGGGCTCCGGCCAGCCCTTCAGCTCGAAGTGATGGTGCAGCGGCGCCATCCGGAAGATGCGCCGCTTGTAGAGCTTGTACGAGGCGACCTGCAGCACGACCGAGACGGTCTCGGCGACGAACACGCCGCCCATGATTGCCAGCACGATCTCCTGGCGGACCAGCACGGCAACCACGCCGAGTGCGGCGCCCAGCGCCAGCGCGCCGACGTCGCCCATGAACACCTGCGCCGGGTAGGCGTTGAACCACAGGAAGCCGAGGCCCGCGCCGGCGATGGCGACGCAGAACACCGCGATCTCGCCGACGCCGGCGATGTACGGAATGCCGAGGTACGACGCGATCTTGATGTTGCCGGACGCGTAGGCAAACACCGCGAGCGCCGACGCCACCAGCACGGTCGGCATGATGGCGAGGCCGTCGAGGCCGTCGGTGAGGTTCACGGCGTTGCTCGAGCCGACGATGACGAGGTAGACCCACGGGATGAACAACCAGCCCAGCGGGATGGCGACGTCCTTGAACAGCGGCACGATCAGCTGCGTCTCGATCGGCGCCTGCGCGGTGGCGTAGATGGCGCCGGCCGTCGCAAAACCCGCCACCGACAGCCAGAAATACTTGGCACGCGCCGACAGGCCCTTGCTCGAGCCGTAGCGGATCTTCTTGTAGTCGTCGACGAAGCCGACCACGCCGAACGCCAGCGTCACCAGCAGCGAGAACCACACGAAGCGGTTGCCGAGGTCCGCCCAGAACAGCGTCGAGATCGTGACCGCCGCCAGGATCATCGCGCCGCCCATGGTCGGCGTGCCGGCCTTGGCGAGGTGCGTCTGCGGCCCGTCGTCGCGGATGACCTGCCCGATCTGGTGGAAGGTCAGCTTGCGGATCAGCCAGGGCCCGAAGATGAACGAGAACGCCAGCGCGGTCAGCACCGACAGGATCGCGCGGAAGGTCAGGTAGTTGAAGACGCGAAAGCCGCTTTCGATCTGCTGCAGCCATTGCGTCAGTTCATAAAGCATTCAGTGGGCTCCCCCGCCGGCAGCGTCTTCGCCGATGAGCGCGGCGACCACGCGTTCCATGCGCGAGCTGCGCGAGCCCTTGACCAGCACCGCGACGTCGGGCGCGAGCCGCTCGCGCACTTCCGCGATCAGCGCGTCGACGTCCTCGAAATGCACCGCGCCGGCGCCGAAGCCGGCAGCGGCGTGGCGCGCCAGCGGTCCGAGCGAGTACAGGCGCTCGATGCCGAGCGCACGCGCATCCTCGCCGGCCGCGTGGTGCATCTGGTCGGCGCCGCGACCGAGCTCGGCCATGCCGCCGAGCACGAGCCAGCGCCTGGCGTTCACCGCGACTAGCAGCTCGAGCCCGGCGCGCAGCGACGTGGGATTGGCGTTGTAGCTGTCGTCGAGCAGCCGCGCGCCGTTGTGCGCGCGGCGCCACGCCAGGCGCCCCGGTGCGGGCCGCACCGCCATCAGCCCGAGGGCGATGTCGCGCGAGTCGACGCCGAGCGCGACCGCGCAGGCGGCGGCGGCCAGCGCGTTGCGCACGTTGTGCAGGCCCGGCAGCGGCAGGGTCGCGCTCTGGTGGCCCACCGGCGTCTGCAGCTCGAACTCCATGCCGGTCGGCGCCTCGGGCGGCTCGCCATGGACGTTCTCGGCGCGCACGTTGGCGTCGCCGGACAGCCCGAATGTGATGACGTCGGCTTCGCGGGCCAGCTCGCGCCACAGCGGCGCGAAATCGTCGTCGGCGTTGATCACGGCGATGCCGTTCTCGCCGAGCGCGGCGAACAGCTCGCCCTTGGCTTCCGCCACACCCTCGCGCGAGCCGAAACCCTCGAGGTGGGCGTCGCCGGCGTTCGTCACGACGCCGATCGCCGGACGGGCGATCTCGGCCAGTCGCGCGATCTCGCCGTGGTGGTTCGCGCCCATCTCGATGATCGCGGTCTTGTGCTCCTCGCGCAGCGACAGCAGCGTCAGCGGCACGCCGATGTGGTTGTTCAGGTTGCCGGCGGTGGCGAGCACCGGCCCGCGCCGCGCGCAGATGCTCGACAGCATCTGCTTGACGGTGGTCTTGCCGTTGCTGCCGGTCACGCCGACCACGGGAATGTGGAAATCGCCGCGCCACGAGATCGCGTACTCCTGCAGGCCGGCGAGCGTGTCCTTCACCACGACCTGCGGCAGGTTCGACGGCTGCGCCTCCGCCACCAGTGCGCCGGCTGCGCCGCCCTTGCGCGCCTGCTCGATGAACTCGTGGCCGTCGAACCGCTCGCCCTTCAGCGCGACGAACAGGTCGCCGGGCGCGAGCGTCCGCGTGTCGGTCGTCACGCGCGTGAAGCGGACGTCGGTGCCGTGGAGCGGCGCGTCGAGTCTCCGGGCTAGGTCGGACATGCGCTCCATATCACGACTGCCCTCGGGCTTCGCCCTCGGGGGGCCGCTCCCGCGTGAGCCGCGCGGCGAAGTCGCGGTCGCTGAACGAGCGCCGCTCCTGGCCGTAGATCTGGTAGTCCTCGTGGCCCTTGCCGGCGACCACGACGACGTCGTCAGGGCCGGCCTGCCGCACGGCGGTCTCGATCGCCGTCGCGCGGTCGTGCAGCACGGGCGCGGAAAAACCCTTCGGGAAACCGGCCTGGATCTCGCGCACGATCGCGGCCGGATCCTCGGAGCGCGGATTGTCGTCCGTGACGATCACGCGATCGGCAGCCTGCGCCGCCGCCGCCGCCATCAGCGGCCGCTTGCCGCGGTCGCGGTCACCGCCGCAGCCGAAGACGCACCACAGGGTCGCGCGGCAGTGCGCGCGAACTGCGTGCAAAACCTGTGAAAGGGCCTGCGGCGTGTGCGCGTAGTCGACGACGACCAGCGGCGCGGCACCGCGGCCCCGGAAGCCTTCGATACGGCCCGGCACGGTCGGCGCGCCCGACAGCGCTTCGGCGGCGGGCGCCAGCGGCACGCCCTTCTCGAGCAGCGCGGACAGCGCCGCGAGCAGGTTGTAGGCGTTGAAGCGGCCGAGCAGGCGGCTGTCGATGCGCGCGCGGCCTTCGTGCGTGGTGGCCTCGAAGGCGATGCCGGAAGCGCGCAAGTTCAGGCTGCGGCCGATCACGTGCCGCCCTCCCGGCGCATCGCCATCGAGGCCATAGATCGTGAGCCGCGCGCCGCCCGCGGCCAGCTCGCGCGCCCAGGCCGCCCCGCGCGCATCGTCGCGGTTCAGCGCCAGCGCCTTCGGCCGCAGCTCGGTGAACAGCTTCTTCTTGGCGTCGGCGTAGCGCTCGAGCGTGCCGTGGTAGTCCAGGTGGTCACGCCCGACGTTGGTCAGCACGGCAGTGTGGAACTCGACGCCGGCGACGCGCGCCTGGTCGAGCGCGTGCGACGAGACTTCCATCGCCACCGCGCGCGCCCCGTCCTCGCGCGCTGCGTGCAGCACGCGCTGCAGGTTCACCGGATCGGGCGTGGTGTGGTCGCCGGGCATTAGCGCGCCGATGCGCCCGCTGCCGAGCGTGCCGACGTACAGGCACGGCTCGCCGAGCGCTTCGAGTGCTTGCGCGATGAGCCACGCGGTGGAGGTCTTGCCGTCGGTGCCGGTGACGCCCACCGCATGCAGGGCCCGCGAAGGATGGCCGAAGAAGCGCGCCGCGATCTCTCCGACGCGGCGCGAAAGTCCTTCGACCGAAAGGGATGGAATGGCCACCGCGGGCGGCGCGACACCTGGCGAGCCAACGCTCCGCGTTGGCTCCCACAGCAGCGCCGCCGCACCGTTGGCGAGCGCCTGCGGCAGGAAGTCGAGGCCGTGCTGCCTGGTGCCGCGACAGGCGAGAAACAGCGAGCCGGGGCGCACTTCGCGGCTGTCGATCGCGAGGTCGTTGACGGCGACATCTGGCGCGCCACGGGCAAAACCGGCGACGAGTTCGGGCAGGCGGCGCACCACGACGGAGGGCGGCATGCCGGTCATGTCCTCGGACCTTCGACCTTGCGTGCGGCCGTGTTGGTCAGCGGCGTGCCGTCCGGCGCGAGCTGCAGCTGGCGCACCGCCGAGCGCATCACGTTCGAGAACACCGGACCGGCGACCTGGCCGCCGTAGTACTCCTTGCCCTTGGGCTCGTCGATCATCACCAGGCCGAGCAGGCGCGGGTTCTCCGCCGGCACCATGCCGATGAACACCGACTGGTGCCGGTCCTCGAAGTAACCGCCGGTCGTGTGCTTGCGCACCGTGCCGGTCTTGCCGGCAACGCGGTAACCCGCGACCGCGGCATCGACGCCGGTGCCATCACCGACCGTCACGTCTTCCATCAGCCGGCGCACCTGGCGCGCGACCTTGGCCGAGCAGGCGCGCTGCGGCGGCACCGGCTCGCCGCCGGCGACCAGCTTCAGCGACGGCAGCAGCCCGTCGTTGGCGAGCCCGGCGTAGGCGCGAACCAGCTGCAGCGCATTTACCGACAGGCCGTAGCCGTACGACGCGGTCGCCGTCGCGATCTGGCCCCAGTCGGCCGCCTTGCGCAGCACGCCGAGCGCCTCGCCGGGATAGCCGGCCTCGACCGGCTCGCCGAAACCGAATCTCTGGTAGCCCGACCACACCGCGTCGGCACCGAGCGCCAGGCCGATACGCGCCGCGCCGACGTTGCTCGATTTCGACAGCACGCGGGAGAGGTTCACGGCACCGAGCGGATGCGAGTCGCGCACGGTCAGGTTGCCGATCTTGAAGAAGCCCGGCGCGGTGTCGACCACGCTGTCGGGCCGGAAGCGGCCGAGCTCGAGCGCCTGCGCGATCAGCAGCGGCTTGATCGTCGAGCCCGGCTCGAACAGGTCGGTGACCGCGCGGTTGCGCAGCCCGTGGCCGTCGCGGTCCTCGGGGCGGTTCGGGTTGTAGCCCGGCTGGTTGGCCATCGCCAGGATCTCGCCGGTCCTGGCGTCGAGCACGACGATCAGCCCGCCGCGCGCGCGGTGGCCGGTCACCGCGGACTTCAGCTCGCGGTAGGCGATGTACTGCAGCCGCAGGTCCAGCGTCAGCGCCAGGTCGCGCCCGGCAACCGCCGGCTCGAAATCGCCGCTCTCCTCGATGATGCGGCCCGAGCGGTCGCGCACGACGCCGCGCTGGCCGGCCCTGCCGGCCAACGGCGCGTCGAGGGCGGCCTCCATGCCCTCCTGGCCGCGGCCGTCGATGTCGGTGAATCCGACCACGTGCCCGGCGACTTCGCCCGCCGGGTAGTAGCGCCGGTACTCGCGCTGCGTGAACACGCCCGGCGCCTTCAGCGCCATCACGCGCTGAGCCTCGGCCGGGTTCATGTGGCGGCGCAGGTAGACGAAATGCTTCTCGCGCCGCGCGTTGAGGAACTTGCGCAGCTCGCCCGGCTGGAACGCCAGCAGCTTGGACAGCGCCGGCAGGTACTCGGGCACTTTCAGCACTTCGGCCGGGATCACCCACAGCGATTCGACCGGCGCGGACAGCGCCAGCGGCTCGCCGTAGCGGTCGCGCAGCGCGCCCCGGTGCGCCGGCACGTTGACCGTGCGCAGCGCGCGCTTGTTGCCCTCGGCGGTCAGGAAGTCGCGCTGCACGACCTGCAGCTCGTAGCCCCGCGCCATCACGACCCCGGCGCCGATCGCCAGCACCGCCATCACGGCGAAGCGGCGCCACCGCGCGACTTCGCGCGGGCCGGCGCGGTGTTCTTTCTCGGGGAGTTCGTTCACTGCTGCGGCGCCCTGACGACGCGCGTGTCGCGCGGCTCGGTCATGTGCAGCTTGTCGCGTGCGATCTGCTCGACGCGGCCGTGGTGCGCCAGCGTCGCCTCCTCGAGCTGCAACTGTGCCCACTCGGTCTCGAGCCGCGCCTTCTCGGCGCGCAGCTGGTCGAGTTCGTGCACCAGCGTCCGGTTCTCGTGCTTGGTCTGCACGACGATCACCGCCGAACCGGTCACGGCGACCACCAGTGCCAGCGTGAACGCCCAGTCGCGGCGGTTCATGGGCGCCGCTCGGCGATGCGCAGCACGGCGCTGCGCGCGCGCGGATTGGCGGCAACTTCGGCGTCGGACGCGAACTGTTTCTTGCCGACGAGCTCCAGCTTCGGCGCATCTCCCTTCGCGGCGTCGCGCATGAAACGCTTGGCGATGCGCGTCTCCAGCGAGTGGAAGCTGATCACGACCAGGCGGCCGCCGGGTGCGAGCACGTCCACGGCCTGGGCCAGCGCGCTGGCGAGCTGCTCGAGCTCCTGGTTCACGTGGAGGCGCAGCGCCTGGAAGCTGCGCGTGGCCGGATGGATCTTCTGGCGCGGCCCGCGATGCACCGACAGGATCAGCTCGGCCAGCTGCACGGTGGAGGTCAGCGGGGCGACCTTGCGGGCCGCGACGATCTCGCGCGCGATCGCGCGGCTGTTGCGCTCCTCGCCGAGCGTCCACAGCACGTCGGCAATCTCCTTTTCGGCGGCGCGCGCCAGCCAGGCCGCGGCGGATTCGCCACTGCGCGGGTCCATGCGCATGTCGAGCGGGCCGTCCTTGGCGAACGAGAACCCGCGTGCCGCGTCGTCGAACTGCGGCGAGGAGGCGCCGAGGTCGAGCAGCACGCCGGCCACGCGCCCGGCGATGCCCTCGGCCGCGCACACCGCGCCGAGCGTGGCGAAGGCTGCGGAATGAAAGTGAAAGTTGGCGTGCGACGTGGCCAGCGCACGCGCCGCACCGGCCGCGGCGGGGTCGCGGTCGAACGCGTGCAGCGCGCCCGCGGGGGACAGGCGCGTGAGGATCGCTCCGCTGTGGCCGCCGCGGCCGAATGTGCCGTCGAGGTAAACGCCATCCGCACGGAGGGACAGTCCGGTGATCGACTCGTCGAGCATCACCGGGAGGTGGTTCTGCATGGGGGCGCTACGCCCTGGGTAACGGAGGGCTGGCAGCGACGCGCGGGGCACGCGCGCTCACCGCTTCAGCAGCGCGAATGCATCGGCAAGCTCGTCGGCCTGCGTGGCGCTGAACTTCTCGGTCCAGATGTCCTCGGACCAGATCTCGATGCGCTTGTTCTGACCCACCGCCACCGCGCTGGTGTCGAGGTGCGCGAGCTTGCGCAGCAATTGCGGCAGCAGGATGCGGCCCTGCTTGTCGATCTCGGTCTCCTCGGCGTGGCCGATGAAGGCGCGCGTGGCGAGGTCGGCTTTCTTGCGGTCGGCGAGCTGGTCGATCTGCTCGACGATCTGGTTGAAGGTCGCGACCGGGTAGATTTCGACGCACGGCTGGTAGGAGCGCGTGATGAACACCTGCGGGCCGAATTTTTCGATCAGGCGCTGGCGAAAACGCATCGGGATCGCCAGGCGACCCTTGTCGTCCACGGTCAGCAGATGAGACCCGGCAAACATGACTCCCCGCCCCTCGTCCCTTGCGGTTCCTGGTTGTGGACAACCAACAAGACCCCGCGTGTCTCCACGTAGTTCCACTTTAATCCACTAAAAACCACTTTGCAATAGAAATTTCCAAGTGGAACAAGGACTTATGAGGGGATTTGGAGACGGTGGATAACGCTATCGTTATCCAAAATAAACAGATAGTTAGCTGTGGATATTAATGTGGATTATTAGTCTGGCCGAGGGAATGGCCGCCCAAATGAGGTGGCCCCCGATAGCGTTCTGCGCTTCGGGGGCCACGGGCCCAAAAGGAGTCAGCCTGTAAGCCGGGTTCTGTCGAAAGCAACCATTCCTCTGGGATCTGCGTCGCCGCAGACCTCGAGCAGCCTACCCGGAAGGCGCGCGGGCCGCGCGTTCGCAGCTTTCACTGCGACCCTTCCCTATTTGGCCTTGCTCCGGACGGGGTTTGCCCTGCCGCGAGCGGTTACCCGTCGCGCGGTGCGCTCTTACCGCACCTTTTCACCCTTGCCAGCCCCGTGAGGGACTTCGGCGGTGTGTTTTCTGTGGCACTTTCCGTCGGCTCGCGCCGCCCAGACGTTATCTGGCGTCCTGCCCGGTGGAGCCCGGACTTTCCTCCACGCCCTTGCGGGCGCAGCGGTTGCTCGGCCAACTCCGGGGGCGATTCTACGCCATCGGGAAACCGGGGACAGACCACCATTTCCACAACCCACGCGGCATGCGCCGTTACCTGTCCGGAAATGGTGGTCTGTCCCCCATTTCGACTGAGGCTTCGTGGCCTCCCAGGCGCACGGCGATCGCGTACAACTCCTTGCGTGGCAGGCCGGTCAGCTCGGCGGCGAGCTTGGCGGCCTTGGACGCGCCGAGCTCTTTCAGCAGCACTTTCAGGATTCGCTCGGCCTCGCGCGGCGCGGCGACTCCGGCGTCCGCGCCCTCGATCACCAGCACGAACTCGCCGCGCTGGCGGTTCTCGTCCGCTTTCAGCCAGCGGAGCAACTCGGCGGCCGGCGCCGCGTGGCTCTCCTCGAACAGCTTGGTCAGCTCGCGCGCGAGGCACACGCGCCGCTCGGGCCCGAGCACGTCGGCCAGCGCGCCGACGGTCTCGAGGATGCGATGCGTGGATTCGTAAACCACGACCGTGCGCGGCTCGGCCGCGAGCTCCTGCAGCCGGTGGCGGCGCCCCTCCTCGCGCGCCGGCAGGAAGCCGGCGAACACGAAGCTGTCGGTCGGCAGGCCGGCGATGCTGAGCGCGGCGACCACCGCCGACGGCCCCGGCACCGCGATCACCGGCAGGCCGATCCTGCGGGCTTCGCGCACCAGGCTGAAGCCGGGATCGCTGACCAGCGGCGTGCCGGCGTCGGACACCAGCGCGACGCTGCGATCCTTGCGCAACTGGTCGAGCACATCGGCCGTGGCCTCGGCCTCGTTGTGCTCGTGCAGCGACACCATCTTCCTGCGCACGCCGAAGTGCGCGAGCAGCGCCCCGGTGGTCCGCGTGTCCTCGGCGGCGATGAGGTCGACGCTGTCGAGGATTTTCAGCGCGCGCGGCGACAGGTCACCGAGGTTGCCGATCGGCGTCGCCACCACGTACAGGTGGCCGGGTCGGACCTCGGAAGGCGCGTCGCTCAAAATGGGAATCCCTTCACAGGGAAGGCATACTTTATCGCGATGAACCCTCCCCGTTTCCAAGTCCCGCTGTTCGTCGCCGTCCTGCTGGTCGCGGCGTGCGCCGCGCCCGGCACGCGCGCAACGCCCGGCGACCCGGATTCGCTGCTCGGCGCCGCCGAGGCGGACCTTGCCAGCGGCCAGCCGGACGATGCGCGCCAGTGGCTGCTCGGCCTCAAGCCGGAGCAGCTCGACGCGGCGCAGAAGGCGCGCGCACGGCTGCTGCAGGTCGAGATCCTGCTGGCCGAGGACCGTCCGATCGAAGCGCTGCAGATGCTGCCGCTGGCCGGCGAGCTGAAGGGGATGCCGGAGCTCGCGCTGCGGGCCGAAGCGGACCGCGCGCAGGTCCTGTTCCGCCTGGGCGACGTGGTCGGCGCGACGCGCACGCTGGTCGCGCGCGAGAAGATGCTGACCGACCCGGCGCAGATCGCCGCCAACCGCGAGTTGCTGTGGAGCGGCTTGCGCACCACCGACCTCGACGCGACCCCCGGCACGCGCCTGATGAAGGCCGACGCGGTGACGCGAGGCTGGGTCGAGTTCGCGACGATCAGCCGCTCGGTGTGGGTCAATTCGCGGGACCTGCAGGCCCGGCTCGCGCAGTGGCGCGCCGCCTACCCGCAGCACCCGGCCGAGGCGCTGGTCGAACAGGCGACGCGGCTTCCCGAAAGCGGGCGCGAAGCCGTGCGCTCGGTGGCGCTGCTGCTGCCGCTGTCGGGGCCGCACAGTGCCGGCGCCGAGACCGTGCGCGACGGTTTCCTGGCCGCGTGGTACGGCGCGCGCGGCACGCAGTCCGCGGCTCCGTCCGTGCAGGTGTACGACACCGGCGCGACCCCTGACACGCTGATGGCCGCCTACGGCAAGGCGCTCGACGCCGGCGCCGAATTCCTGGTCGGCCCGCTGACGCGCGAGGACGTGACGACGCTGGCCGGCAGCAGCCGCCTGCCGGTGCCGACGCTCGCGCTGAACTACCTCGATCCCGGCAAGCCCGCCCCGTTCAACCTGTTCCAGTGGGGCCTCGCACCCGAGGACGAGGCGCGCCAGGCGGCCGAGCGCGCGATCGCCGATCGCCAGGGCCGCGCCGTCGTGCTGGTGCCCGAGGGCGATTGGGGCGCACGCGTGCTGAACGCCTACCGCGAGCGCTACGAGGCGCTGGGCGGCCGCATTCTGCAGGCGGGAACCTACAACGCCGCCGAGCGCGACTACTCCGAGCCGATCCGTGCGCTGCTCGCGCTGAACGCGAGCGAAGAGCGGCACCGGGCGCTGACCAACGTGCTCGGCGTGCAGACCCAGTTCCAGCCGCGTCGGCGCGACGACCTCGACGTCGTGTTCATCGCCGCGCGCCCGGAGCAGGCCAAGCTGCTGGCGCCGCAGCTGCGGTTCCACAGGACCGGCGAGCTGCCGGTCTACGCCACCGCCCAGGTCTACGACGGCGACGAGCTGCCGGCCGACCTCAACGGATTGCGTTTTTGCGACATGCCGTGGATGACGGCGAAGGACGGCGAGGCGGCGGAGCTGCGCGGCCAGCTGCGCGCCCTGTTCCCGACGCGGCCGAGGGAATACACGCGGCTGCTCGCGCTCGGCCACGACGCCTACCTGCTGGTCCAGCTGATCGAGAGCAACCGGCTGCAGCCGGGCACCTACTTCCCGGCGATCAGCGGCACGCTGTCGCTGCGCGCCGACGGCGTCATCACGCGCGGCCTGTCCTGCTCGGAGATCAGGAACGGCGTGCTGAAGGCGCTCGACGTGCCGCTCGTGTCGACCCGCTGATGGACGGCAGCGCGGCCGAGGACCAGGCGTTGCGGTTCCTGCAGCAGCGCGGGCTCAAGCTGCTGGCGCGCAACTGGCGCTGCAAACTGGGCGAGCTCGACCTCGTGATGCAGGACGGCGACACGGTCGCGGTCGTGGAAGTGCGCTCGCGCGCGCGAACCGACCGCGGCACCGCTGCCGAGACCGTCGACCGGCGCAAGCAGGCGCGCCTGGTGCGCGCCACGCAACTGTGGCTCGCCCGCCAGCCGCACCTCGCCGAGCAGCCGCTGCGCTTCGACCTCGTCACGCTCGACGCCGGCGAGCTCGAGTGGCGCCAGGAAGCCTTCGATGTCGAAGGCTGAGCTGCCCACCGTCGCGCGGGCGCGCCTCGCCGAGGTGTTCGGCGAGCGCCTGCGCACCGACCCGGCCGACTGCCTGCCGTACGGCTATGACAACAGCCGCCGCGTGGCGCTGCCCCAGGCCGTCGTGTTCGCGCAGACCCACGACGAAGTGGCCGCAACCGCCGCAACCTGCCACGAACACGGCATTCCGCTGATCGCGCGCGGCCGCGGTACCAACACCACCGGCGCGACGGTTCCCCTGTCCGGCGGCGTCGTGCTGTCGTTCGAGCGGATGAGCAAGATCCTGCGCGTGTCGCCGGGCGACCGGCTGCTCGAGTGCGAGGCCGGCGCGATCAACGGCGACGTGCAGGTCGAGGCCGGCAAGCACGGGCTGTTCTGGGCGCCGGACCCGACCAGCCTGGGCTATTCGACGGTCGGCGGAAACCTCGCGTGCAACGCCGGCGGCCCGCGCGCGGTGAAGTACGGCACGGCGCGCGACAACGTGCTCGGCCTGCGCGCGGTCAGCGCGACCGGCCGCACGTTGAAGACCGGTTGCTACACGACCAAGGGCGTCGTCGGTTACGATCTGACGCGCCTGATCGTCGGCTCCGAGGGCACGCTGGCGATCATCACCGACGCCGCGCTCAAATTGCTGCCCAAGCCCGAGACGGTGCGCACGCTGCGCGCCTGCTATCGCGACGAGGCCAGCGCCGCCGCCGCGGTGTCGCGCCTGATGGCGCAGCCCGAGACGCCGAGCGCCCTGGAATTCATGGACAGCGATTCGGTCGGCCTCGCGCAGGGCTATCAGCGCTCGGACCTGCCGGAAGGAACCGGCGCGCTGCTGATCGTCGAGGTCGACGGCTACGACGAGACCATCGGCGCGGCGGTGAAGGCCGTCAGCGCCGCGGCGAGGGGCGACGGGCTGCTCGAGCTCAAGGCGGCGAACACCGAAGCCGAGTCCAACGCGCTGTGGACCGCGCGCAAGGTGCTGTCGCCGGCGCTGCGCAAGCTCGCGCCGAACAAGATCAACGAAGACATCGCGGTGCCGGTGTCGCGCATGCCGGAGCTGATCGCGGGCTTGCGCGCGCTGTCGGGCAAGCACGGCGTGCGCATCGTCAACTTCGGCCACGCCGGCAACGGCAACATCCACGTCAACCTGCTCGGCGACACCGCCGAGCCGGTGCAGCGCGACAAGCTGCACCAGTGCCTCGAGGAGGCGTTTCGCCTGGTGCTGTCGCTCGAGGGCACGATCTCCGGCGAGCACGGCGTCGGCATCGAAAAGCGGGACTACGTCGGCTGGGAGATTGCGGCCGATACGCTGGCGATGATGCGCGAACTCAAGAAGGTGTTCGACCCGAAGGGAATCCTCAATCCCGGCAAGTGCCTGCCGGGCATCTGATCCGCCACTCTCCCAGCAGCGAGTCGGTGTGCCCCCCTCTGGGGATTGCTCGCCTCGTCGCCGCGCTAACTCGCCTCGCCAAGTCTCGGCTCGCCGGGGCGCGGCGACCCCTCGCTTCGCTCGGGGCTCCGCTCGGCTGCGCTTGATTCCCCTTCGGGGGCCACGCAGACCCGCTCCTGATCGTTCAGCTGCTCAAGCAGGAACCACGACCGAT
>JBOICR010000302.1:0-8070 GCA_050740195.1 Nevskiaceae bacterium
ATTCGGCCGCGGCGATCTTTGCCCGCGCCGACATGATCATCAAGGTCAAGGAACCGCAGCCCGTCGAGTGCGCGATGCTGCGCCCGGGCCAGGTCCTCTACACCTACCTGCACCTCGCGCCCGATCCGGAGCAGACCAAGGCGCTCGTCGCCTCCGGCGCCACCTGCATCGCATACGAAACCGTCACCGACCGCAAGGGCGGCCTGCCGCTGCTGGCGCCGATGTCGGAAGTCGCCGGGCGCATGTCGATCCAGGCCGGCGCGCACGCGCTGGAGAAGGCCCAGGGCGGCCTCGGCGTGCTGCTCGGCGGCGTGCCCGGCGTGGTGCCGGCCGAGGTCGTCGTCATCGGCGGCGGCGTGGTCGGCTACAACGCGGCGCGCGTGGCGATCGGCATGGGCGCCAAGGTCACCGTGCTCGACCGCTCGGTACCGCGGCTGAAGTACCTCGACGAGCTGTTCGAGAACCGCCTGCTGACCCTCTATTCCACGAGCGACGCGCTCGAGAACGCGGTGACGCGCGCGGACCTCGTGATCGGCGCGGTGCTGGTGCCCGGTGCCGCCGCGCCCAAGCTGGTCACGCGGGCGATGCTGAAGAAGATGCGCCCCGGCGCGGTCGTGGTCGACGTCGCCATCGATCAGGGCGGCTGCTTCGAGACCAGCCGGGCGACGACGCACCAGGAGCCGACCTACGTGGTCGACGGGGTCGTCCATTACTGTGTCGCCAACATGCCCGGCGGCGTGGCGCGCACCTCGACGTTCGCGCTGACCAACGCCACGCTGCCGTACGTACTGGCGCTGGCCGACAAGGGCTACCGCAAGGCGCTGCTCGACGATGCCCATTTGCGCGAGGGGCTGAACGTTCACCGCGGCGCGGTGACTTACAAAGCGGTGGCCGAAGCGCTCGGGTACGACTATGTCGAGCCCAAACAGGCGCTGAAGCCCTGACTCGAAGACCGAGACCTTACAGACGGAGTCCGCATCCATGACTGCTCATCGCAAATTGTTCCTGGCGGCCCTGGCCGGCACGGTCCTCTGCGGCACGGCGCTCGCGCAGCAGCCTGCGCCCGGGCCGAAGTCCGTGAAGGAAATCCGCGCCTGCATGGAGGCGAACCTGGTCAAGCGCGGCGCGCTGCGCGACTTGACGCTGGGCATGAACGACAAGGAGGGCAAAGTCCGCGACATGCGCGTGCGGATGTTCTGGAAGCCCTCCAAGACCGGCGGCTCGCGCGTCCACCTGCGGATCGTCGAGCCGATCGCAATGCACGGCTCGGCCTACCTGATGCTGCAGGAAGGCGCGAACGAGGAGGTCTATTTCTACCTGCAAGGCGCTGACCGCGCGCTGCGGATCACCGGGCAGAACATGTCCGAGCCGCTGTGGGGCACGGACTTCAGCTACGGCGAGATCAAGCAGGTCATGGGCTTGCTGGTGACCGGCGGCACGCAGCGCGCCGCCGACGCGACGGCGAGCGGGCGCAGCGCCCACGTGCTCGAGACCGAGGTCGCCGGCGCCAACGGCTACAAGAAGGTGCGGTCGTACGTCGACCAGGCGACCTGCGTCCTGCTCAAGAGCGAGTTCATCGCCAGCGGCGACAAGCCGCGCAAGGTGCTCGAGGGCGACGTCAGCTTGCTGCTGCAGGCCGACAGATACTGGACCATGCTCGGCTACAAGATGTCCGACCTGCAGCGCGGCACCTACACCACGCTGACGCTGAGCGACCTTTCGATCGACGAGCGGATGTCCGAAAAACTGTTCTCGCCGAAGGAGTTCTTCACCCAGCAGCCGCGGTAGCGGGATTCTCGAAGAACGAAGGCCCGCGCGATGCGGGCCTTCGTGTTGTGGCTCCCGGAGTTGGACTCGAACCAACGACCCAGTGATTAACAGTCACTTGCTCTACCGACTGAGCTATCCGGGAAGAATCGGGGGTACGGCAGGGCGCGCATTCTAGTGGTGCCCCCCCGCGGAAGCAATCAATTATGATGGCCGCGCCCGGCGCCAGCCGAGGCCTTCGGGGGGCTGTCCAGTGGAGCCAGCGACGCGCGACTGCGCCGTGTTGATCGTCGATGTCGCCGACAGTACCAGCCTGCGCAGCCGGATCGGCGAGGCCGCCGCCGAGCAACGAATCCGCCAGCTCCTGAACGGCATCATCGCCACCGCGCGCTCGCGCCGGGGCGAGTTCATCAAGTCCTACGGCGACGATGTGCTGTCGGTGTTCGAAGGGCAGGCGGTCGCCGCCGCAGCCGACACCGCCATCGCCGCGCAGCGCCTGGCTGCGAGCGCCGGACTCGAACTGTATGCCGGCCTCCACCAGGGGCCGGTCGAGTTCCGCGAGACGATGGGCCATCCGGACGCGGTCGGCCTGACGATCAGTGTCGCCGCACGCCTGCACAAGCTGACCGGGGCGCCCGGCCGCATCTTCATGGCCGAGGAATGGGTCGCGTCGCTGACGCCCGCGCTGCGCGAACGCGCCAAGCTGTACGGCCCGCGCGAACTCAAGGGCGTCGGCATGGTGAACGTGTGGACGGTCGACTGGCGCGACTCGACGGTGGAGACCCAGGTCGTGCCGAGCGCGGTGGTGGCGCCGCCGCCGGCCTCGCTGAGCCTGTCCCACAACGGCACGACCGTGAAGCTGTTCGAGCTCAGGTCCTACGTGATCGGGCGCGGTCCGGAGTCCACGCTGTGCGTGCCCGATCCCGAGCCCCGGGTGTCCACCGCGCACCTGCAGCTCGAGCACAGCCCGATGGGCTGGTTCGTGCAGGACATCAGCCGCAACGGCACGTGGCTGCGCGACGGTGCGACCGGCGACGAGCGGCAGCTGCCGCACATCAGCCGCATCATGCTGCCGCGCGCCGGCGAGTTGTGCCTCGGCCGTCCGTTTGGCGACGACCCCAGGCGCCAGTTCACGGTGAGCTTCAGCGCCGCTGACGCGTGAAATCGGGCGCGCGGCGTTAGAATGCCCCCCATGAGCGACGCCAACCCTGCTCCCAGCGCCGAAGCCTCCGCACTTTTCATCCGGGCCCAGCAGTTGAGGGCGACGGGCAGGCTGCAATACACGCGCGAGATCATCGACCTGTGCCGCCGGGCGGTGAAGATCGACCCGGGATTCGCCCGCGCCTGGGCGCTGCTCGCCGTCTGCCAGACCCTGCTCGGCTTTGACGCCGGGCCGGGTGAGGATGGCGGGGAAGCCGCCGACAAGGCCCTCGCGCTCGATCCGGAACTGGGCGAAGCCCATGCCGTGAAGGGCCGCGTCCTGATCGGCCGCGGCAATGCCGCCGAAGCCAAGCCCGAAATCGAGCGCGCGCTGCAGCTCGATCCCGGGTCCTACGATGTCAACGCGGCGGCGGCGCGGTACTTCATTTCCACCAAGAAGTACGGCGACGCCATCAAGCACCTGACCAAGGCCGAGTCCCTGATGGAGATGGATGCCTGGGCCGTCGGCATGGCGCTGCAATGCCACGAGGCGCGCGGCGACAACGCCGGCGCGCGGATGGCCGCGCAGCACTCGATGGAGCGCATCAACAAGATCCTGGCCAAGGATCCCGAGCACGTCGACGCGATCGGCTTCGGCGTCACCACGCTGCTGCGGCTCGGCCAGGGAGCCAAGGCGCAGGACTGGATCGAGAAAGCGCTGAAGCTGAGCCCGGACAGCCGCAACCTCCGCTACAACATGGCCTGCGCGATGGTGCAGCTCGCCCGGTTCGACCGGGCGCTCGAGCTGCTCGAGCCGGTGGCGGCGGCCACCAGTCGCTGGGGCATCGAGTGGATCAAGATCGACACCGACCTCGATCCGATCCGCAAGGGTGCGCGCTTCAAGACCATGCTCGAGCAGGCCGAGGCGCGTCTCGCCGCGGCAGGCTAGCCGGCCAGCGCCTTGATCCGTGCGACGGACTCCGCCAGCACCTTGTCGCTGGTCGCGAACGACAGCCGCAGGTAGCCCGGAGTGCCGAAGGCCGAGCCGGGCACGACGGCGACGCGGCCCTTGTTGAGCAGCACGTCGGCCAGCGCCAGGTCGTCCTTGCAGCCGAGCTTCTCCATCAGGCCTTCCACGTTCGGGAAGGCGTAGAACGTGCCGTCTCCGGGCACGCACTTCACCCCAGGGATGCCGTTCAGTCCCGCGACCAGGCGGTCATGGCGGCCCTTGAAGGCCTTGACCATCTCGGCCACGCAGGATTGGTCGCCGTTGAGCGCCGCTTCGACGGCGACTTGCGCGATCGAGTTCGGGTTGCTGGTGGACTGCGACTGGATGTCGGTCATGGCCGCGATCAGCTTGGCCGGTCCGCAGGCCCAGCCCAGGCGCCAGCCGGTCATCGAATAGGTCTTCGAGGCCGCATGAATGACGACCGTCCGCTCATGGAGATCGGGACAGAGGTTAATGACGTTCGCAAAGGGCTCGGGCGTCCATAAGATCTTTTCATACATGTCGTCGGTGGCGATGACGACCTGCGGATGCTTGCGCAGTACGTCGCCGAGCGCCCTCAGCTCGGCGTGCGTGTACGCCATGCCCGACGGGTTCGACGGGCTGTTGATCCAGAACAGGCGCGTGCGCCGGGTGATCGCGCGCTCGAGCTGCTCGGGCGTGATCTTGAACCGCGTCGCCGCGGTGGTCGGGATGAACACCGGCGTGCCGCCGGCCAGCAGCACCATGTCCGGGTAGCTGACCCAGTACGGCGCCGGGATGATCGACTCGTCGCCGTCGTTCAGCAGCGCCTGGCACAGGTTGTAGCAGGCCTGCTTGCCGCCGGTGGAGGCGACGATCTGGTTCGGCTTGTAGTCGAGCGCGTTGTCGCGCTTCATCTTCGCGGCGATCGCCGCCTTCAGGCCCGGGATGCCGCCGACGGCGGTGTACTTGGTGAAGCCATCGCGGATCGCCTGGTGGGCCGCTTCCTTGATGTGCGCCGGCGTGTCGAAATCGGGCTCGCCGGCACCGAGCGACATCACGTCGACGCCCTGCGCCTTCAGCTCCGCAGCCTTGGCCGTCACGGCCAGGGTGGGCGAGGGCTTGATGCGGCTGACGCGTTGCGAGAGGTCCACGGCAGTGACCAGTAGGGAAAAACGCGCGCGATGATACTAGCCCGGCACCGGCCCGTATACTTTGCGCCCTCCTCCGGGGCCGCCATGTCCATGCGTACCGTCTTGCTGACGTTCGGGATTGTCTTGACGCTGTCGGCCTGCCAGCGCGAGGGCGTTGGCGGTGCAACCGCGGATGCCGCGGCGGCCACGGCCGCCGCCAACGCGCGGATGGCGGCGGGATTGAAGCTCGACGATCCGCAAGGCCTCGAAGACGCTACGCGCGGCCTGGTCGCGCGGCCGACGGGTAAAATCCTGTCGGCCGAAGGCGCCGTGCTGGTCGACTTCGACGCGTTCGCGTTCCTGCAAGGCGCGGCGCCGGCGACGGTCAACCCGAGCCTGTGGCGTCACGCCCGGCTCAACGCACAAATCGGCCTGTTCAAGGTAACGGACGGCATCCACCAGTTGCGCGGGTTCGACATCTCGAACATGACGCTGATCGACGGCAGGACCGGCTGGATCGTGGTCGACCCGCTGACGTCCCGCGAGAGCGCCGCCGCAGCGATCGCGTTCGCGCGCCAGCATCTCGGCGACAAGCCCGTCGCAGCCGTAGTCTTCACGCACAGCCATCTCGACCATTTCGGCGGCGTGCTCGGCGTCACCTCGGCGCAGGACGCGGCAGCGCGCCGCATCCCGATCGTCGCGCCGCAGGGCTTCATGGAGGAAGCCACCAGCGAGAACGTCATGGTGGGCACCGCGATGGGGCGGCGCTCGGGCTTCCAGTTCGGCAAGGACCTGCCGCGCGAAGCCAAGGGCTTCGTCGACGCCGGCCTGGGCAAGGGCGTCGCCTACGGCACCTTCGGGATCCTGCCGCCGACGCAGCTGATCGCGGGTTCGACGCAGGAGTTGACGCTCGACGGCGTGCACTTCGTGTTCCACAACACGCCGAACACCGAGGCACCGGCCGAGATGACCTTTGAGGTGCCGGAGCTCAAGGCCTACTGCGGCGCCGAGATCCTGGCGCAGACCGTCCACAACCTGCTGCCGGTGCGCGGCGCCAAGGTGCGCGACGCGCTCGGCTGGAGCAACTACCTCGACGACGCGCTGGGGCGGCTCGACGGTATCGACGTGTACTTCGCTTCGCACAACTGGCCGGTGTGGGGGCGCGAGCGCATCGCGCAGTTCATCGGGGCGCAGCGCGACGTGTACAAGTACACGCACGATCAGACCGTACGGCTGATCAACGCCGGCGAGACGATGAGCGAGATCGCCGAGCAGGTGCAGCTGCCCGAATCGCTGGCGCGACAGTTCACCGCGCGCGGCTACTACGGCGACCTGCGCCACAACGTCAAGGCGGTCTACCAGTTCTACCTCGGCTACTACGACGGCAACCCCGCGCACCTGGATCCGCTGCCGCCGGAGGCGACGGCGCCGCGCTACCTCGAGCTGATGGGCGGCAAGGCCGGCGTGATCAAGGCCGCGCGCGCGGCGTACGACAGTGGCGACTTCCGCTGGGCCGCCGAGCTGCTGAACCACGTCATGTTCGCCGAGCCGGGTGACGCGGAGGCCAAAGCGCTGCTCGCCCAGACCTACGAGCAAATGGGGTTCATGGCCGAGGCCGCGACCTGGCGCAACAGCTACCTGACCGCCGCCGCCGAGTTGCGCAACGGGCCGCCGCAGAAGGGGCTCGACCGCACGCGGTTCCTGGAGGTGCTGGAGCACACGCCGGTCGAGCGCTTCCTCGATGCGATGGCCGCCGCCCTGAACGGGCCCGGCGCCGCCGGCAAGGAGCTCAAGATCAATCTCGTGCTCACCGACCTGAAGGAATCGCACGTGCTGTGGATCGAGAATGCGGTGCTGCATCACCGGAGAGGCCCACCGGCTGACGACGCCAACGCCACGCTGGCGCTGACCCACGCGATGTTCGTGCGCATGGTGTCCGGCGCGGCCGGCGCCAAGGACCTGCTGCTCAGCGACGACGTCAAGGTCACCGGCAGCAAGATCGACCTCGGCCGCTTCTTCGGGCTGCTCGACAAGGCGCCCGGCACCTTCGCCATCGTCACGCGCTGACCCGGAGTCCGACGCATGTCCGCACAGGCTGATTCGCTCAAGTCCGTCCTCTACGCGCTCGGCGCCAATTTCGGCATCGCGCTGGCCAAGACGGTTGCCGCGGTGATCACGAAATCCGGCTCGATGCTGGCCGAGGCGATCCATTCCTTTGCCGACTGCGGCAACCAGGCGCTGCTGCTGTGGGGCATGAAGGCCGCCAAGCAGCGACCCGACGCCGACCATCCGCTCGGCTACGGCAAGGCGATCTACTTCTGGTCGTTCGTGGTCGCGATCCTGCTGTTCTCGGTTGGCGGCCTGTTCTCGGTCTACGAGGGCTGGCACAAGCTGCACTCGATCGAGCCGTTGAACCAGCCGTGGATCGCGCTCGGGGTGCTGGCGCTCGGCGTCGTGCTGGAGTCGTTCTCGATGTGGGGCTGCATGCGCGAGGTCAACAAGGTGCGCGGCGGCCGCAGCTGGTTCCGCTGGTTCCGCGAGAGCCGCCAGGCCGAACTCGTCGTGATCTTCGGCGAGGACCTCGCCGCGCTGTGCGGCCTGACCCTCGCATTCTTCGCCGTGCTGGCGACCATGGTCACCGGCAACCTGATGTACGACGCGCTGGGCAGCATCGCGATCGGCGTGCTGCTGATCGTGGTGGCGTTCTTCGTCGCCATCGAGGTCAAGGCCATGCTGGTCGGGCAGAGCGCCGAGGCGCCGGTGCGCGCCGCGATCCAGGCCCGCATCGCGCAGGCGCCGGCGGTCGAGGCCGTGCTGAACGTGATCACGTTGCACTTCGGCGACGACCTGATGGTGGCGGTGAAGGCGCGCTTCCACGAGACCACGATGAAGGAGCTGGCGCTGCGCATCAACGAGATCGAGCGCGGGCTCAAGCTCGAGTTCCCGCAGGTCAAGTGGGTGTTCTTCGAGCCGGACACGGTGAAGTGAGTCCTCATGGCAGAGCGCAAGGTCGCGCGGGCTGAGTCCCAGGGGCAGTTCAAGCTGAAGGCCGACTGGGCGCCG